>JAQUQF010000100.1 GCA_028749105.1 Acidobacteriota bacterium
TCGACCATGAAGCGGCGCTTTTCGACGAAGGGATCGTTCATGCCTAATAGGACTTAGCGAAGAGCACGGTGTGCGGGGCATCTTTGCCGCAGACCGCGCACGCCTTCGCCGCGGGCTCCGGCTTGTCCAGGATCACGCGGATGGTGGCGGCGGCTTCGGATTTCACCTTGGCCTCGCAGTCCGCTCCGCCGCACCAGCCGCAGCGGATGAAGCCGCGGCCGCCGGCCATGGCCTCCTTGAGCTCGGCAAAGGTGCCCAACTCATGGGTGCTTGCGTCGCGGAAGGCCAGGGCCTTGGCATAGAGGTCGCCCTGGATCTTCTCCAGCAGGCGCTTGAGCTCTTCGGCCAGCTTGTCCCAGGGGACGAAGCTCTTCTTGCGATCGAGGCGACTGACCAGCACCGCCTGCTGCTTGTCGATGTCCTTGGGCCCGATCTCGACGCGCACCGGCACGCCGCGCATCTCCCAGTCGGCGTATTTCCAGCCCGGGGTGTAGGCATCGCGGTCGTCGAGAAAGACGCGGATGCCGGCGGCTTTCAGGTCGCTGAAGACTTTCTGCGCCTGGGGCAGGACCGTCTCCTTCCAATTGCCGGCCGAGATGGGGACGATGACGGCCTGGATGGGCGCCACGCGCGGCGGCAGGATCAACCCAGAATCGTCACCGTGGGTCATGACCAGCGCGCCCACCAGGCGGGTGGTCGCCCCCCACGACGTCTGCCAGGCGTATTCGAGCTTCTGCTCCTTGCTCTCGTAGCGGATGTTGAAGGCCTTGGCGAAATTCTGGCCCAGGTTGTGCGAGGTGCCGGCCTGCAGCGCCTTGCCGTCGGGCATGAGCATCTCGATGGCGTAGGTGCGCACGGCGCCGGCGAACTTCTCGCTGTCGCTCTTTCGGCCGGTGACCACCGGGATGGCCAGGTAGTCCTCGGCCAGCGTGCGGTAGGTGGCCAGCATGCGCAACGTCTCCTCTTCGGCCTCCTCGGCGGTGGCGTGCACCGTGTGCCCCTCCTGCCACAGGAACTCAGTGGTGCGCAGGAAGAGGCGGGTGACCTTTTCCCAGCGCACGACATTGGCCCACTGGTTGTAGAGGATGGGCAGGTCGCGCCACGACTTCACCCACTTGGAATACATCGAGCAGATGATGGCCTCGGAGGTGGGGCGCACGGCCAGCCGCTCCTCCAGTACCTCGCCGCCGCCGACGGTCACCCAGGCGACCTCGGGGGCGAAGCCCTCGACGTGCTCGGCCTCCTTCTGCAAAAAGGATTCGGGGATGAACAGGGGGAAATAGGCGTTGCGGTGGCCGCTCTCCTTGAACATGCGGTCGAGCTGGTCGCGGATCAGCTCCCAGATCTCGTAGCCGTAGGGGCGGATGACCATCATCCCCTTCATCGGCGAATAATCGGCCAGCTCGGCCTTCTTGACCACGTCCACGTACCAGGCGGAGAAATCGACGGATTTCTTGGTGATGTCCTTGACAAAATCGTTTTCAGCGGCCATTTTTTCTCCTGTTCTATTTTTCATTATAGTGTAATCGCGGCTGTATGGCAAGCCGTGAGAACCGTACGACCACGGTCCCATGCATGTAATATGCAAGGCCGATCTATAAACGGTTTTTAAAAATCATCAACGTCTAATATCGAGACCTGACCCCGATACCTCCTGACCCCGATGCCTTTCAGTCAGCAGATTAGGTCCGCGACGGCGACAGGCCTTTCCGGGCCTCGTCGAGGCATTTCTCCAACTTCAGGTTGCTCGTCTCGTCACCGCTCCCCTTCTGGAATTCGCGTATCAAGGCCGCGGCGCGGGGAAGCTGCCCGAAGCGCGCCAACAACCGGCAGAAGGTGTCGAGGATGCCGGCGCCCTTGTTTTCGTCCAGGGTCCAGGCCCTCTCGGCCAATTCCAGGTGCCAGCGATCGGGATGGCCTGAAAACAGCCCGCTGCGTGCCAATCCGTTGAGGGTCGCGGCGCTCGGGTCCAAGTCCAGCAGTTTCTTGGCCAGTAGAGCGGCCTTGGCCTCGCCGCCGCTCCCCAGGAGGATCTCATAATACCCGCAGGCGGTGTCGGCCAGGCCGGCGATCACCCTCAGGCTGGCTGTGTACATTGGGGAGTCGCTATTGTTCCGCCCCCATTCCTGCTTGACGGCGATCTCGCGCAAACAGCTGTCGGCTGCATTTTCAAGCTCAAGCAGGGTAACCAACTCGGCATAACGCCGCGCCTCGCACAATTCGTTCTGGAAGAGCACCGCCAGCTCCTTTCCCCGGCCTCCCTTTTCGGCATGGGTCTTCAGGCGGTCGTATAATGCCAGGCGCTCAGAGAGAACGGCTCCGGCATGGCGGGACATCTCCAGGATATCCTCCAGCTGGGCCATGGTCCAAGATTCCCTGTCCAATTCAGGCAGGGCTTGTCCCAGCCGCGAGCACAGCGCCTCGCGGGCAGCGGGCAGGGTGCGGGCCAGCAAACCCATCTCGGCGATGACCTTGGCTCTGGATACGAAGATCGACTCCCCCTTCATCGATTTTTCGTAGCACCATTGGAGGGCGGAAAGCGCTTCCTCACTCCGGCCCAGCCTGTTGAGGCGATCGACATACTTCATGCGCGCCAGGGGGCTCTCCTCACCCTCCTCCTTGAGAATGCGCTTGGCCCGGACATAGGGGTCATCGCCCGAGCAGATGGCCGCCGCCTCGCGCAGGAAGCCGGCCGCGTCGCGGATTCCGATCATGCGGTCGATGACCCGGCCGTCCGGCGCAATGAACAGCATGGTAGGAAAGGCGGTAACGGCGTACTTCTTGAGCGTCGGGCGCTCCCTGTCGCCGTCCAGGCGGATGGCAACGGTATTCTTGGCCAGCCAGCCGCCGACCTGCTCGTCTTTCCAGGTGGAGGCGTCCATCAGCTTGCAGGGACCGCACCAGTCGGTGAAAAAATCGACGAAGACCACTTTTTTCTGTTCACCAGCGCGCTGCAGCGCCTGTTCCAGGCTGAGCGTCTGGAACTCAACAGCCGCGGCAAGAGAAAGCCATCCATTCAGCACAAGGACCGGCACGATCCAGATCCGTTTCATTTCCAACCTCCTTCCCCTTTCAGCCTCATCCGTCAGGCATCGGGGTCAGTCAGGAATCGGGGTCAGGTCTCGATATTAGACATAATTTTATCGAGGCCCGACCCCAATGTTTTTTACTGACACCGACATTGTCACTGACACTACTTCTGCTTTTTGAACACCAGCCAGAGATCGGGGGCGAAATAGGGCAGGAGCAGCTCGCGGAGCAGCGGGTACTTTTCCGGCCCGATCAGCGCCTTGTCCACGGTAAAACTTTGGGAAAACCGCAATTGACCGTTTTTTTCGACGACCAGGCCGCGGGCAAAATGGCCGAGCTCGTTCCGGCGCTCCACGTTCGGGGCAAAGTATTCGAGCTTCAGCCCGGCGGCCGGCTCGATTTCCAATTGCAGGGAGACCTTGAACGGCGCCTCCAGCGCCAGCGGCGATTCTCTTTTTTCCTGGATGATCATGTTCTCTGCAAGACCGGGCAGGCGGCAGGCATCGACGACGAAACAGCCGGAACCGGCTTCCTCGAGCCACTTGCCGTTGAAAGTCACTTCGGCGCGGATCTCGCTCCTGGTCAACTGCAGCAATTTCTTGATCTCCACCTTGTCGATGGGGAAGATCTTTTTCAGTAGCCCGGTGATGAACTTGTTGCTGACGGCCGTGGCCTCGTTGTAGCGGTTGAACATGCCGCGCGCCGCCACCAGCAGGGTGCCCGAGGTTCCGTCTGCGGCCAACTGCACCGTTCCCGAAATATCGACGCCGCTCCCCTGCCCAACGCTTGCGGGCAGCTTCTCCAGCGCCTGCTTCTCCAAATTCCAGGCATCGCGCTCCTGCAGGCGGTAGGGGAAAAATTCCTGCTGCTCCTCCCAGGGATCGAGGTAAAAAGCGTGAGGCCCTTCGGAGACCTTAAGCCAGTGCTCCCCTATTTGATGAAGAGCGGGAACATCGGCGGTGAAGGCGCTGCCATTGGCGACAGCCAGCGCCTCGGCCTTGATTCCGGCTTGGTCGAGCATGGTCCGCAGCAGCAGCGCCTTTTCCAGGCGCGTCCCGTAATTGCTTTGGAACACGCGCGCCGTCGGACGCGGCTGCCAGCCGGTGACGTCGACGCCCAGGCCACAAGTCTTCATCTCGACGGCCACGGCGTTCTGCAGCGCCGCCAGGAGGTCGACGCGGGCCGGAAACTGTGCCTTCATCTTTTCAACTTTCACGGCCAATGCCGCGGGCAGCGGCGCGGGATCGGCAGCCAGGGCCAGCGCCCGGGTCCAGTCGGCGGCAGTGGAAAAGACGACGGCCGGCTCGAAGCCGGCGGGAGCCAGCGCCTCATGGGCGGCGGGCGGTAATGAGGCCAATTCGAATACGTATGCCTTGCCCGTTCCGGGATCGCTCTTTTTCGCTTCCGCTGACGACCCGAAGACGCGGTAGCGCAGCGCTTGACCAGCGGGGACTTTGATCTTCAGCCGATACTGGTCGACCGGGAAATCCCGGGCCAGCACTTCGCGACCCGAGAAAACGGGGAGAAAACCAGCCCGGGTATGAAGGCGGTATTCCAGGTCGATCACGGCGCCCCGCTCGAGGCCCGTATGGGTGACCACCATCTCGCGCAGGTTGGAAAAATCGGGGAAGCCATGGGCGGCAAAGGGCAGCACTTCATTGAACGCATTGGCGGGCGAGGCGACCTTGCGGCCGTCGGCCATGGTCGTCTCCGACTTCAGCACCTCCAGCTTCTGGAAATCAGGATTGTACACGATGAACGTCTCGCCCAGGGCGCGGTTGACGGCGTAATACGTATCGAGGCGCACTTGGTGCTTGTAGGCCATGTCCCAGGAGCCGTCGGCGTTCAGCGTGTATGTGATCTCCAGCTTGAGAAAGCGGGCGTCATGCGCCGGCAGGGAGAACAGCAGGCTCGCGGCCAGGATGGCCAGGCTGAAAAGGGTCAGCCGCTTCATTTTTCACCTCCGCGGTAAAGCAGCAGGGTGGCGTCCATGATCTTCTTGAATTCCAGGACGCCGTTGCGCACACTCTCCCAGTCCTCGGGTTGGTAGATCCTTTTCTTCAAGTCCAGCCTGGCCCGGATGTCGAGGCCGCCAGCGGTTCGGAACACGCCGCTGAAATCGGCGCCGCTGCCGCTTACCTTCTGCAGGGACGGCGGCACCTGGACGCGCCAGGCGGAGGGGAGCTTCATGGTCTCGTGCACCTCCACCTGCTGCGAACTGCGCAGGCGGAAGGGGTATTGCCGCTTTTCCTGCCCCGTATTGAGGCGGATGAAACCCAGCACCCCCTGGAAAGGCAGCAAAGCGGACAGCGGGCGCACCAGGGCGATCCGCTCCCCTTTTTTCAAGTAGCCGGGGATCTCGACCTTGAACTCGATGAGCATGGGCTTGGAGATATCGTATGGATCGGGGAAAACGACGCCGGAGACGCGCGCCGCCGGGTGCAGATGGAAAAACTCCTGCTGCAGCACCTCGCTCCAGCGATGGAGCGGGAAGCGGGTGAAGATGCGGCGCAGGCTGGAATCGGACTGCCCCTCGGCCTCGATGCGCACGCGCCCCTTCAGGGTGCCGTCGCTGCCGACGGTCGAGTCGAGCTGGTAGCGCAGGTAATGGTTCTCCGGCGGCGAAACGGGGGTGGTCATCAGGTCAGCGCCCTCGGGAATGCCCATCAGGTACTCCTGCTGCTGCTCGGCCGACGACCACAGCTCGCGCACGCCCGGCACCCAGGTGGGGTCGAGGAGGTGGTACTTGCCGTCGACCTTGACCAGGGTGACGCTGTGGTTGAACTGGTCGGCCGGGATGCGGTCGATGCGCGAGCCGGCCATGGTCATGGCCGGGTAGGACTCGAAGCCGGCGGCGCGCAGCATGGTGACCAGCATGCCCGCCTTGTCCTTGCAGACGCCGCAGCGGTCACGGAAGTCCATCGTCCCCTTGTGCAGGGTATAACCCTCGCCCGGCCCCATGGAGATGCCCGAGTAACGGATCTCCTCGGCCACCCAGTGGGTGAGGCGCGAAATCTTCTCCCAATCCGTTTTGGCGCCGCGGGTGATCTCGTCGGTCTTGGCCTTGATCTCGTCGTCGAACTCAAAGGAACCGTAGTCCTCGTTCACCTTGTGGAACCACAGTGATTTGGCCCGCCAATCGGGGGAGGTGGAGATGAGCAGCTTGGGAGCGACGTCGGAGAGGTCGACCATGTCGGCCTCGCTCTTGAACGGCTGGATGTCCTTCACCTCCCAGAAATACTCGCTTTGCCCGCCCAGCTGATGGACGTAGTGGCGGGCCTGGCCGTTGTACATCTCGAACTGCACTTTTTTTGCCGAGGGCATGGTCACGCGGTAGTCTTTCACCTTGACCGGCACCCGCGAATAAAAGGGGACGATGTCGTAGAAATGCCCCTTCATGGGCGGGATATAGCGGTCATCCGTCTCGGTGCCGTC
>JAQUQF010000101.1 GCA_028749105.1 Acidobacteriota bacterium
GGCGCTGCCCCTGGACAGCGTCGCGTCAACGCCCAGCGAGCGGATCGCCTGCACGAGAACCTTGGAAATCAGCATGTAGGACTGGTGCAGGTCATGCTCCTTGAAGAACAGATCCTCGGAGGAGGCCACGGCGTAGGTGATCTCGCGGTGGTGCAGCACGGCCTTGCCGCCGGTGATGCGCCGCACGTACTCGCAGCCGCGGGAGCGCACAAAATCCAGGTCCAGCGCCTTTTGCGCCCGCTGCGAGACGCCGATGGAAAAAGTCGGCCTGGCCCAGGCATAGAGGCGCAGGAAGCCCAGCTTCTTTTCATGGCAGAGGTTGAAGAGGTGCTCATCCCGGGCCATATTTTCCGCAGCCGGGAGCGGTTCCGGCTCGGCCAGCAGGAACCAGGAGGGCATTATTTCCCGGACGCTTTCTGGACGCCCTCGCCCTCATGCGGCGGGTGGGTCCCCTGTTTTTCTTCTTGGGACTTGGCCTTGTCCTCGCGCTGCCGCATCTCGATATTGCCCTCGAAAAAGCCGTTGTCGGCGATCACGACGCGCGGGGCATGGATGTTGCCGTGCAGCGTTCCCGCCGGCACGATCTCCACGCGCTGGCTGCCGCGCACGTCACCGATGACCTTGCCCTTGATGATGATGTCGCGGGCATCGATCTCGGCCTCCACGACCCCGTCGCGGCCGATGACCACGCGGTTCTTCACCGAGATCTTGCCCTGAATTTTCCCCTCGATGAGGATCTCGTCCTCGGAAAAGACCTCACCCTTGACCAGCAGGGTCTTGCCGATGAGCGAGGACTGGTTCGCAGCCGGAGACTGGGCTGGGGTCGGCGCTGCCGGGCCTTTTTTCTGGGTAAATACCGCCATGGGGCCTCCTGGGTCAAGCCGGGGAACAAAAAAAGCGGGCAACGGGATTTGAACCCGCAACACCAAGCTTGGGAAGCTTGTACTCTACCATTGAGCTATGCCCGCTCGCATTTCATCACTTGGCCGGCTTCTTCTCTTTGGTCTTCTTTTCGTTGGTCTTCTTTTCCTTGGCCTTCTTTTCCTTGGGGACGAACTGGAAATCGACGAATTCGATGATGGCCGTTTCGGCGCCGTCGCCCTTGCGGAAATCGCCGCGGATGATGCGCGTGTAGCCGCCGCGACGGTCCATGAAGCGCGGGGCGACCTCATCGAACAGCTTCTGCACCGTCTGGCGCCGGAAAAAAAAGGCCAGGGCACGGCGCTTGTCGGCCAGCGTGCCCGACTTGCCCAGGCCGATCATCTTCTCCACGATGGGCTGCACCGCCTTGGCTTTGGCCAGGGTCGTGGTCACGCGGTTCTTTTCGACCACGCTGGCGGTCAGGTTGCGCAGCAGGGCGCGGCGGTGGGCCGGGTTGCGCCGCAGCTTGTATCCGTCTTTGCCGTGTCTCATGTTGCTACTCCTCCATGATCTCGATGGGATTGTCCTTCTTCAGGTATTTTTTCTTGAATTCGGCGCGCAGCGGTTCGGGGAGTCTCTGGCCCAGGCCCAGATCGAACTCGGTCAGCTTGCTGATGATCTCCTCCAGGGACTTTTTCCCGAAATTCTTGGAGTTGAGCAGCTCGTGCTCGCTCTTCTCCACCAGCTCGAATATGTAATCGACCCCCAGCCGCTTCAGGCACTTCAAGGCGCGCACCGAAAGGCCCAGGGATTCCACCGTCTTCTCCAGGTATTCGCCCTTGCTCTCAAAGTCGGCCCCGGGCTCGGGCTCACCGGCCTTGAGCTTGTCCTTGTCCTGATAGTCAAGGAAGACCACCAGGTGGTCGCGCAGGATCTTGCCGGCGCGGGCCAGCGTGTCCTTGGGCGAGATGCTGCCATTGGTCCAGATCTCGATGACCAGCTTCTCGAAGTCGGTGGTCTTGCCGACACGCGCCGGGGTCACCGTATAGTTGACCTTCTCCACCGGGTTGAAGTTGGCGTCCACCGGGATATAGTCCACGCTCAGGGCCTCATCGAAGTTCAAATCCGAGAGCTTGAAGCCGAGGCCGCGCTTGACGATCATCTCCGCCTGGAACTTGGCGCCCTCTTCCATGTAGGCCAGATGGATGTTCTTGTCCAGGATCTCCACGCTGTTGTCGCACAGAATGTCGCCGGAGAGGATCTCGCCCGGCCCCTTCTTGTCGATGCGGATCACCTGGCTTTCGTCGCCGTTCAACTTGAGGGGGACCGTCTTCATGTTCAGGATGATATTCAAAACATCCTCGTAGATGCCGGGAATGATGGAAAATTCGTGCAGCACGCCGTCGATGCGGATGGCGGTGATGGCCGCGCCCTCAATGAGGGAGAGGAGAACCCGGCGCAGAGCGATGCCCACGGTCATGCCATAGCCGCGCTCGAAGGGTTCGGCGGAAAAACGGCCGTAATTGGGCGTCAGTTCCTCGATGTCCAACTTGCGGGGTCGCTGGTACTTGAAGTTCATGGTTCCCTCCTTATTTCGAATACAATTCGACGATCAGGCGCTCTTCGATCTCCTTCAGGGAAACATCGTCACGCGTGGGCAGAGCATTGACCTTGGCGCTGAGGTTGGCGCCGTCCAGGATGAGCCAACCGGGGACTTCGACCAGGCCCTTGACGTCCTCGAGCATGGCCTTGACGTTCTCGGCAGCCTTCTTCTTCTCGCGAAAGCTGATCTGGTCGTTCAAGGCGACGGTATAGGACGGGACGTTCACGTTCTTGCCGTTCACGGCGAAGAAACCGTGGCGAATCATCTGCCGGGCATGGTTGCGGGAGTAGGCGAAGTTCAGCCGGTAGACCACGTTGTCCAGGCGCATTTCCAGGCTGCGCAGCAGGTTCTCGCCGGTGATGCCCTTCTTCTGGGAGGCGGCGGCGAACACATTGCGGAACTGCTGCTCGCCCACGCCGTAGAACCTCTTCACCTTCTGCTTTTCACGCAGCTGGTTCTTGTAGTGCGACTTGCGGAAATTGACCCGCGCCCCCCTCATGCCGGGGGGATAGTTCTTCTTTTCCACGGCGCAGCGGTCGCTCAGGCAGCGCTTGCCCTTGAGGAACAGCTTCTTGCCTTCGGCGCGGCATAACCGGCACATCGATCCTGTATATTTTCCCACTGGTTTTCCTCCTTACACGCGCCGCTTCTTGGGCGGACGGCAGCCGTTGTGCGGAATGGGGGTGACATCCTTGATGGAGCGCACCTGGAGCGGCGTGCTGCCGATGGAGCGGATGGCGCTTTCGCGGCCGGCTCCCGGCCCTTTGACGCGGACATCCAGCGTGCGCAGGCCGAAGTTCTCGGCCTCCTTCAGCGCCTTCTCGGCCGCCAGCTGGGCGGCGAAGGGCGTGGACTTGCGCGAGCCCTTGAACCCCACCATGCCTCCCGAAGCCCAGGTCAGCACTTTGCCCTCGGTGTCGGTGATGGTGATGATCGTGTTGTTGAAGGTCGAGTGAATGAACATGATCCCGTGCGTGATGACCTTGCGGTCCTTCTTCTTGGTCTTGCTGTTGCTTTTTCTAGTTGCCATCGGCGGCCTCCCTTATTTCTTCTTCTTGATCATGGAGCCGCGGGGACCCTTGCGCGTGCGCGCGTTGGTCTTGGTGCGCTGGCCCCTCACCGGCAGCCCTTTCTTGTGGCGGCGGCCGCGATGGCAATTGATGTCCATCAACCGCTTGATATCGGTGTTGACTTTCTTCTTCAGGTCGCCCTCGACCAATTCTTCCGACTCGATATGCTTGCGGATGCGGTTCAGCTCCTCGGGACTCAGGTCCTTGACCTTCTTGTTCAGGTCCACCTTGACGATGTCCAGGATGGCCCTGGACCGGGGGCGACCGATGCCGAAGATGTAGGTCAGGCCGACCTCCACCCGTTTCTGACTGGGGATTTCAATTCCGGCGATTCTAGCCACGTTGCCTCCTTATCCTTGCCGTTGCTTGTGCTTGGCGTCCTTGCAGATCACCCGCACCACGCCCTTGCGCTTGATTACTTTGCATTTATTGCAGATTTTCTTGACAGATGCTCTTACTTTCATCTGTTCCTCCTATTTGAATCTATAGATGATCCGGCCGCGGGTGATGTCGTAGGGCGACACCTCCAGCAGGATCTTGTCTCCGGGCAGTATGCGGATGTTGTTCTTGCGCATCTTGCCCGAGGGGTGGGCCGTGATGCGATGGTGCGACGTGTCCAGCTCGACAAGGAACATGGCGTTGGGCAGCGACTCCAGGATGACGCCCTTGACTTCGATGACATCTTTCTCCTTGTTGGCCATCAGCACCTCGTCAGGATCTCGGGGCCGTTGTCGGTCAGGGCCACCGTGTGCTCGTAGTGCGCGGACAGGCTGCCGTCCCCGGTGACGACCGTCCAGCCGTCCTCCAGTGTGCATACTTCCCAGGAACCGGCGTTGATCATGGGCTCGATGGCCAGGGTCATGCGGCTTTTCAACCGCGGGCCGCGCCGGCCGTCGTAGTAGTTCAGGATCTGCGGGTCTTCGTGCATGTTGCGGCCGATGCCGTGACCCGAAAGGTCGCGCACAACGGAAAAGCCCGCCGCGCGCACGCAGCCATCGACGGCCTTGGCGATGTCGCCCAGGTGATTGCCGGATTGCGCCGCCTCGATGCCCAGCCGCAGGGATTCCCGGCACGTCTCCATCAGGCGGCGGGCCTGGGGCGTGACGCTGCCCACGGCGTAGGTGCGGGCGCCGTCGCCGTTGTACCCCTGGCAAATGACGCCCACGTCGATGCCGATGATGTCACCCTCGCTCAGCACGGTCGCGGCCGAGGGGATGCCGTGCACCACCTCCTGGTTGACCGAGGTGCACAGCGTGGCCGGGAAGGGGCGGGCGCCGTTGCGGCCGCCATAGCCCTTGAAGGAGGGCAGGCCCTTGAGCCCGGTGATGCGCTCTTCGGCCCAGCTGTCCAGCTCCAGGGTGGTGACCCCGGGGCGGATCCTTGCCGCGATCTCTTCCAGGATAATGGCGACGATGCGGTTGGCTTCGCGCATCAATTCCAGCTCGCGGTCGGTTTTCAGCAGGATCATGCGACCAGCCCCTTGATCCGTGCGTAGACCGCTGCCGCCGCCCCGTTGCCATCGACACGCACCAGGACTCCGCGGCGGGAATAGTATTCGATCACCGGCAGAGTGCGCTCGGCGTACACGCGAAAGCGCTGGCGCACGGACTGTTCGTTGTCGTCGGCACGGCGCCCGACCTCGCCGCGGCACAGGTCGCAGACGCCATCTTCCCGGGGCGGCTTGTTCCTCAGGTTGTAAATGGCCCCGCACTTGCTGCAGGTGAGACGCGACAGCAGCCGCTCGACCGCCTCGGTCTCGCTGACCTCGATGAAGATGGCCTTCTCGCTGTCGCAGGCGATCGCCGAGAGCGCCTCGGCCTGGACGAGAGTGCGCGGGTAGCCATCCATGACGTAGCCGCCGCGGCTTTCGCCGAGGTCGCCGCGCAGCAATCGCCGCCGCAGCAGCTCGCCGACCAGATCGTCGGGGACCAGGCCGCCAGCGTCCATGATCCCTTTGGCCCTGAGGCCGTCGGCGCTCCCCTGCTCGATCTCGGCGCGCAGGATGTCCCCGGTCGAGATCTTGGCATAGCCGAAATCGCGCGCGATGAGGTCGCCCATCGTCCCCTTTCCGGAACCGGGCGCACCGAAGAGGATCAGTCGTTTCATCCGCGCCGCCCCCGGATGCGGCCCTTGCGCGAGAACGAATCATAGTTGCGCATGGTCAGCTGGGACTCGATCTGCTGCACCGTGTCCATGGCGACGCCGACCACGATCAGGATCGAGGTGCCGCCGAAGTAGAACTTCACGTTGAAGCCCTCGTAGAACCAGCGCGGCAGGTTGGCCTCCAGCCAGTCGCCGACGAAGGGCAGGGCGCCGACCTTGAAGCCGGTCATCATGAACTCCGGCAGCAGGGCCACCAGCGCCAGGTAGATGGCGCCGATGAAGGTCAGCTTGGAGAGCACGCCGTCGATGTAGTCGGCGGTGTTCTTGCCGGCGCGGATGCCGGGAATGAAGCCGCCGTATTTCTGCAGGTTGTCGGAAACGTCCTTGGGGTTGAAGATGATGGAGATGTAGAAATAGGTGAAGAAGATGATGCCGGCAATATAGAGCAGGTTGTACAGGGGCATGCCCCAGTTGAGCTGCTGGGTGATCTTCTGGGCGATGGGGTGCTTGATGAACTGCAGAATGGCGCCCGGGAAGGTGATGACCGAGGAGGCGAAGATGATGGGGATGACGCCGCCGGTGTTGACCTTCAAGGGCAGGAAGGTGCTCTGGCCGCCCATCATCTTGCGGCCCTGGATGCGTTTGGCGTAGGTGATCGGGATGCGGCGCTGGCCCATCTCCACGTAGCAGATGAAGCCGATGACCGCCACGATCAGGATCAGGATGAAGATCAGTTTCAACGGGTTCATGTCGCCCGTCTTCAGCCCTTCCAGCGTGCGGCCAACCCCCGGGACCATGCCGACG
>JAQUQF010000102.1 GCA_028749105.1 Acidobacteriota bacterium
ATGCGGCGCCGGACATCGGAGACGATGACGTTCTTCTGGACATACTCATAGGTCCAGAACTTGACCAGGTAATTCAGCGCAAAATCGCCGAAGTCAACCAGCAGCACGACCGGCTGCGGGTCGCGGCAGATAGCGGGCGCCGCTTCCAGGGACTTGAGAATGACCGCGCTGACGCGGTCGGGGCTGTCCTGGTAGCCGGCGCCGACCTTGATCTTCAGGGCCACGGGCTCGTGCCGCGAGCCGTAAATCAGGACTTCGGCCTTCGATGCCGTTTGGTTGGGGATGACGATCAATTCGCGGTCGAAGCCGCGGATCTTGAATGAGCGCCAGCCGAACTGTTCCACGCGTCCCTCGCGCTCGCCGATGCGCACCCAGTCGCCGATCTTGAAGGAGTCCTCGAAATTCAGGATGATGCCCGAGAAGAGGTTGCCCAGTATGTCCTGCAGGGCGAAGCCGGCCACCACGGTCAGGACAGCCGACGAGGCCAGCAGCACCGTGAGGTCCTGATGCAGGTAATAGCGCACGATGAGCAGGATGCCGACGACGAAAAGGAGGAAGACGACCACGTCCTTGATCAGCTTGGGATAGCGCACCCCCTGCTTGCCCAGGACCAGGTAATCGAAAATGAAATGGACCAGCGCCTTGACGGCCAGGACCACCAGGAGGAACCAGAACAGCAGCCAAAGGAAAAAGAGCAGTCGCGAGGAAAAGGGGAAATTCCTCAGCCACGCGCTGCTGAACAGGGAGATGGCCGCGCTCAGGAAGAAGAGCAACATCAGCTGCGGCAGGGCCTGGCGGAACAGGCCACCGCCCTTTGCTTTGCCGCTGGTGAAGAACAGGGCCAGCGCCAGCAGCAGGAACAGCAGCGGCAAGGCGAACAGCCAGTTCATGGCGGTACCTCCGGGCGGCGGCCGAACGCCGCCGCAAGAAAAATCAGGCGCAAACGGTCTACTGGGCGGGCAGAGGCTCCAGCGGCACCGTCTCGACCGGCGCCGGCGTCGCGGCCATGCTCTGGGCCTTGTTCTTGGCCTTGGCCCCCAGCTTGTCCAGCAGCGCCTCCGAGAGGGTGAATGTCAGCTTGATGTGGTCGGCGGCCGAACTCAGCTGGATGCCGTTGAGCAGTTCGCCCAGCTCGGGTTCCTTGGCGGCGCCCATGGCGCCCAGCGACTTCAGGCCGTTGAGCATGTCGACGATCTGCTTGTTGCCCGCCTCGTTGTTGGAGATCAGGCGCAGTTCGCCGGCCAGGACCTTGTTCTTGAAGTCGGCGACGGCGGTGAAAGCTTCGGCCTTGCTCAAGTCGATGGGCATCATGCCGCCGGCCGGCGCTTCCTTCATTTTGGTGGGGATGTTGCCCACGGCCAGCCAGAACATGCTCTTTTTGTCGAGCTTGTCGACATACTTCATCAGCGCAGCGGTCTTCAGGACGCTCTGGCCCTTTTTCGCCGCCAGGTCGATGGCCTGCTTCACCGGCTCGGGCGAACCGGCCACGATGGTCCCCTTGTTCAGGAAGGCCAGGCGCATGTCCTTGGAGGAATCGTCGCTCTTCAGTGTGAACAGCGTGCGGCCGCCGTAGCTTTCCTCGGCCATGACGACCTTCTTGCTCTTCAGGACGGACAGCAGCTTGGCCTCGTCGTACTTCAGGTTGACGACGCCCAGGGCCTTGGGGTCCTTGTCTTCGAAACTGCCGTAGAGGGCGACGACAACCGCGTAGACGTCTTTCTGCAGGTCAATGCCGGTCTGCTGCATGAAATCCTGGTAATCCTTGAATTCCTTGGCTCCCTTGGCGTTCTTCTGCCAGTCTTCCTTCAGGGCCTTGTCGAAAAAATTCAAGTTGGAGAAGCGCTGGAAATCAAAGGCCATGAGCATGATGGGGCCTGCGGGAACCATGGTCAGCATGGCCTCGCTGCTCATCTGGCCGGCGGCTTTTTTCTTGCAGGCCGGAACCAGCACCAGCATCACCAGGACCAATGACAACGTCACCATCTTTTTTTTCATGTTTTCTCCTTCGTTTGCGCACGAGCAGGCGCGGACACTGCCGGCGGCGCAGAATATAGCATAACGGAAAAAAAAAGGAAATGGTTCACGCCCCGGATCAAGAACTTTTCACCTGTTGCCTGCGTATAGCCTGACGAAAACAATGGACGCGATCATACGCCTGGAGAACATTTTTTTCCGCTACGGCGACGTCGAGGCCATCCGCGACGTGACGCTGACCCTGCCGGCCGGCATTTTCGGCCTGCTCGGACCCAACGGCGCCGGCAAGACGACGCTGATGAAGCTGCTGCTCGGCTTCCTGCAGCCGGACTCGGGCAGCGGCGAGATCATGGGCCAGGCTTTGGGCGAAAAGCGCAAGTCCCTGCGCCGCGCCATCGGCTACATGCCCGAGAGCGACTGCCTGGTGCCCGGCCTGGACGCGGTCTCGCTGACCGCCTACCTGGGCGAGCTGAGCGGCATGCCGCGCCAGGAGGCCATGAAAAGGGCCCACGACGTCCTCTACTACGTCGGGCTGGAGGAATCGCGCTATCGCCAGGTGGAGACCTACTCCACGGGCATGAAGCAGCGGCTGAAGCTGGCCCAGGCCCTGGTGCACGACCCGCGGCTGCTGCTGCTCGACGAGCCCACCTCGGGCATGGACCCCGCCGGCCGCAAGGAGATGCTCGAGCTCATCCGCGATATCGCCCGGAAAGAAAGCATGAACATCATCCTCTCCTCGCACCTGCTCCCGGATATCGAGAGCACCTGCCGCCAGGTGGTCATCATGAACCGGGGGCGCATCGCCGCCGAAGAGTCGATCGCCGGGCTGAAGAAGGACCGGCGCAACGTCTTCGAGATCCGCGTCGTAGGCGGCGCCGGCTTCTTTGCCGCGCTGGCCGCCTCGGGCTGGCAGGCCGAAGAGAAGGACCAGGGCCTTTTCCAGGTCATGCCCCCGGAGGGCACGGAACCGGCGGCGCTGTTCCGCGCCGCCCGCGAGCACGGCGCCCAGATCCGCCACTTCCGCCAGAGCCGCACCTCGCTGGAGGACGCCTTCATGGACGTGATCCGAGGTTCCGATGGAAATTAGGGAAAAAGGCTACCGCCACTGGGAGGGGACGCTGCGCGCTTCGCGCCACGACTGGCTGCCCATCGCCCGCAACGGCATCCGCGCCGTCTTCAAGAAGAAGTACGCCAAGCTCATCTTCTCCCTGTGCGCCTCGAGCTTCTTCGTTTTCCTGGCCGCGGTATACGCCTCGACCAAGCCCGAGCTGAAGATCCTCGGCGAACTCGTGCGGCTGCTCAAGAGCGACGCCGAGCTTTTCAAGACGTTCTACGCCAACGGCTTCCTCACCTTCATGCTGATCGTCCTCAGCGTGTTCAGCGGCGCCGACCTGATCTCCACCGACCTGAAGTTCAAGGCCTTTCCCCTCTATTTCTCGCGCCCCCTCTCGCGCGGCGACTACCTGGCGGGGAAATTCGCCGTCATCCTCTTCTACCTCCTGGCCTTCACCCTGGTGCCGGGCATCCTGCTGCTGCTGTTCAAGATGCTGTTCACCGGCAGCCTGGCGGTCTCGCCCGTGCTGCTGCTGGCCATCCTGGCCTTCCCCGTGATCGAGTGCCTGTGCCTGGCCTCGCTGACCCTGGCCCTCTCCATCCTCAGCCCCAACATCAAGTTCATCCAGATTGCCATTTTCCTCGTCTATGTCTTTTCCAACTCACTGGCGCAGATGCTCAAGGCCATCTTCAAGAGCGACTACGCCTTCCTGGCCTCTTTGCAGGGCAACATCGAGCAGCTGGCGAGCTATCTGTTCGGCGTGAAGCCGGCCTACCATTTCCCCGGCTGGCTCTCGCTGCTGCTGCCGCTGGCGATCACGGCCCTCTCCTTCTGGCTCCTGGCCTGGCGCATCAGGAAAGCGGAGGCAAGCTCATGACCGCTGTGCTCAGGGCCGAGAAGCTCTCCAAGTGGTACGGCAACATCCTGGGCATCAGCGACATCAACCTGGAGATCGGCAGCGGCATCACCGGCCTGCTCGGCCCCAACGGCGCCGGCAAGTCGACGTTCCTGAAGATCGCCGCCGGCCAGCTCAAGCCCAAGCTCGGCGCGCTGACCGTCTTCGGCGAAGCGGTCTACGGCAACCCGCGCCTTTTCCGGCGCATCGGCTTCTGCCCCGAACACGACAGCGCCTACGCGGAAATGAGCGGCCGCGGGTTCATCCTGCTGTTGGCGCGCCTGCACGGCTTCGCCGGCGCCGCGGCGGCGGCCAAGGCGGAGAAGGCGCTGGCCACCGTCGGCCTGCTTGACAGCCAGGAGCGTGCCATCAAGGGCTACAGCTTCGGCATGCGCCAGCGCCTGCGCCTGGCCTCCAGCATCCTGCACGAGCCGGAGCTGCTGATGCTCGACGAGCCGCTGCGCGGCGTCGACCCGGTCTGGCGCATCCGCATTATGCAGTTGATCAAGGACTATGGCAAGCTGGGGCGGACGGTGATCGTCTCCTCGCACATCCTGCCCGAGATCGAGGCCATGACCAACGAGATTGTCCTCATCCACCAAGGCAAGATCTTCGCCAAGGGGGACATCCACCGCATCCGCGGCCTGATCGACAGCCACCCGCACCAGGTTTCGATCCGCACCGCGCAGCCGCGTCAGCTGGCCGCCCGGCTCATCGGCAGCGAGTTCATTTCCGGCATCGAGTTCGCCGCCGACAACCGCGGCCTGACCGTCCACACCAACCAGCGCGACCCGTTCTTCACCGCCCTGATGGGCCTGCTGGCCGAGAGCGGCATGGAGGCCGACGAGATCACCTCCCCAGACGACAACCTGCAGGCGGTCTTCGACTACCTGATCGGGAAATGACCATGAAAGACAACCACCCCATCCGCATCCTGTTCGGCAGTTTTTTCAGCTCCGGCCTCCGGGCCAAGCGCACGCGGGTGTTCATGCTGCTGGCCATGGTCCCGGTCCTGCTGATGCTGGCCGCCCGCGTCATGCAGGGCGTCGGCACCGTGTCGGCCGGCGATGTCGCCGGTTTTTTCAGCCACTTCATGCTCTCGCTGTACTTCCAGCTGCTCATCCCGGTTCTGGCCCTGTTCTTCGGCTCGAGCATCGTCAACGACGAGCTGGACAACAAAACCCTGGTCTACCTGACCACCGTGCCGGTGCGCCGCCGTTCCGTGCTGCTGGGCAAATACCTGGCCGCCCTGCTGCTGGCCGCCCTGCTGATCATCGCCGGCTTCCTGCTCTGCTTCCTGGCTGCCTCGCTCACCCGCCTGGGCGACGCCGCCGTCTGGGAGGAGCTGGGCCTGTTTCTCGGCACCTCGCTGCTGGCCCTGTCCTGCTACAGCGCCCTGTTCACCGCCCTCGGTGCCTTCATGAAAAAGTCGATCCTCAGCGGCCTGTTCTTCGTCTTCGGCTGGGAGAGCGTGGTGCAGTACTTCCCGGGCGTCACCCAGAAGTTCACCATCGTCCATTGGGTCAAGTCGCTGCTGCCCATTCCACCGGGCCAGAACAGCTTCCTCAGCTTCCAGCTGCAGCCTTCCCCTGCCCTGGAGTCGGTGCTGGTGCTCCTCGCCGCCAGCCTGCTCTTCCTCTATCTCGCGATCTTCATCTTCGAGCGCAAGGAATATATCTTATCTGACAACGCCTGAGCCGTATTCATTCAAACTGTTCTCTGAAGCCTGAATTGGCCGACAGATTTTCGCGCAATTAACAATTCTATTATTGACATTGCCATTCACACCTGTTATCTTACATGTAAGATGGAGGCGGGACATGGAAAACATCGATTTCACGCGCTTGTCGTCCAAGGGGCAGATCGTCGTGCCGCGGCGCATCCGCGAACGCCTGCGCCTGGCCGACGGCGAGATTTTCCTCATTTTCGGCACCGACGACACACTGGTACTTAAACGGGTGCAAAAGCCCTCCATAACCGAGTTCAACGCACTGCTGGCGCAAAGCCGCAAACTGGCAAAGGAAAAGGGCCTTACTAAGAAAGACATGGAGCGCGCCATAGCGGACATCCGCAATGCGAATCGTCGTTGACACGAACGTCCTGGTATCGGGGATGCACTGGGGCGGAATCCCAGCCGAGGTCGTTAAGGCCTGGGCCAATGGCCGCATTGAAGTCGTCTGTTCGGCGGAGATCATCCGCGAATACAGCGAAGTCTTGCACCGCATTAACCGGGAAATGCCCCCGGATAAACTAGATGGAATGCTATCATTCTTAATCAGTCAGTCTGAAATCGTTCAGCCCAATCATTGGTTCAAGATCATTCTGGAAGACCCCGGCGATGACAAGTTCATCGATTGCGCCTTTCATGCCCAAGCCAACATGATCATCTCGGGAGACAAGCATCTTTTGAAGCTTGAAAAATTCGGGCCGATTCTAATACTATCGCCGTCTGAATTTAAAAAGAAATTTCGACGCCTTTTTTGCTGACAGCCCAGAATCTGCG
>JAQUQF010000103.1 GCA_028749105.1 Acidobacteriota bacterium
CAGCGTCATGTCGCACCTGCACACGACCTTCATCACGCCGATCGAGCGCGAGGACATCCACCAGCTGGCCGTGCGCCTGGACGACATTCTCGACCTGGCCGAGGCCGCCAGCTCGCGCATCGACCTTTACCGCCCCTGCCATGTGCCGCGCGAGGCCAAGGAGCTGAGCCACGTGCTGCTGGAAAGCGTCAAGCTGGTCAAGGAGATGGTCGGCCTGCTGCCCAACATGAAGAAGACCGGGCGCATCATGGAACTGACCGTGGAGATCAATCGCCTGGAGGACCAGGCCGACTATATCCGCCGCAGCACGCTGGCGCGCCTCTTCCGCGAGGAGAAGGATCCCTTCGAGCTGATCAAGTGGAAGGACATCCTGGAATACATCGAAAGGGCCACCGACCGCTGCGAGGACGTGGCCGACATCACCGAAGGCATTGTCCTGGAAAATACCTGAGAATAGCAGCGCCATGTTGATCCTTGTCATCATCATTGTCATTCTCGCCCTGCTGTTTGACTTTATCAATGGCATGAACGACGCCGCCAACTCGGTGGCCACCATCGTTTCCACCCGTGTGCTCTCGCCGCGCCAGGCCGTGCTCTGGGCCGCTTTTTTCAATTTCGCCGCCGCCTTTCTTTTCGGCGTGCACGTGGCCAACACCATCGGCAAGGGGATCATCGACACCAAGGTCGTCTCCGCTCCCATGATCCTGGCCACGCTGATCGGCGCCATCATCTGGTCTTACATTTGCACTCACATGGGATTTCCCATCAGTGTTTCTCACTCCCTGGTCGGAGGACTGGTCGGCGCCGCCCTGGCCAAGAGCGGCATCAAGGCCCTGATCATGTCCGGTCTGCTGAAGATATCCCTGTTCATCGTCCTGGCGCCCATGATCGGTTTGTTCCTGGGCTACCTGGTCATGATCCTTGTCATGTGGATCTGCCGCAAACGTTCGCCCCTGACCGTGGACCACTGGTTTCGCCGCCTGCAGCTCCTGTCAGCCGCCCTGTACAGCATCGGCCACGGCACCAACGACGCCCAGAAGACCATGGGCATCATCGCCATGCTGCTGTTTTCCACAGGGTACCTGGGCAGCACATTCTACGTGCCCCTCTGGGTGATCATCAGCTGCTACCTGGCCATATCCCTGGGCACATTGAGCGGCGGCTGGAAAGTCATCGAAACCCTGGGCATGAAGATGACCAAGCTCAAGCCGGTGCACGGCTTCAGCGCCGAGACCGCCGCGGCCACTTCCATTTTATTTTCCACCTTCCTCGGCATACCGGTCTCCACCACCCACACCATCACCGGCGCCATCATCGGCGTCGGCGCCACCAGCCGCCTCTCGGCCATACGTTGGGGACTGGCCTACCGCATCGTCTGGGCCTGGATCCTGACCATCCCCGGCTCGGCCCTGATCTCGGCCCTGTGCTGGTACGGGATCTCCCTGCTGCACCTTCCCGGCTGATTCCAATGACTTCCGTTTATCACTTAACGATTTTATCTCTTGACAATCGAACCGGTCATGGTAAAATCAAACTTGAACCCACCCAAAAACGCATCCGATCGATTCGACTCTGAAAAGAGGAGGAAAAAGTGGCGAAAAAAAGATGGGTATTCCCGGGCGCGCTGATCTGCCTGGCGGCGCTCCTTATGCTGGGCGGCTGCAGCCGGCAAAGCCAGCAGGCCAACTCCATCCAGATCAAGGGCTCGGACACCATGGTCAACCTGGGCCAGGCCTGGGCCGAAGAGTTCATGAAAACGAACCCCAAGGTGTCGGTGGCCGTCACCGGCGGCGGCTCGGGCACGGGCATTGCCGCCCTGCTTTCGAAAACCTGCGACATTGCGGAGCTTTCGCGCGAACTCAAGTCCGAAGAGATCGCCATGGCCAGGGAAAAGGGCTTTGAACCCAAGCAGATCACGGTTGCCCTGGACGGGCTGGCCGTGGTCGTCCATCCCGCCAACCCGATCTCGCAGTTGACCATGGACCAACTTGCCGCGATCTTTTCCGGTTCCGTTCGCAACTGGAAGGAAATCGGAGGCAGTGACCTGCCCATTGTGGTCCTGTCGCGAGAGGTCAATTCGGGCACTCATGTCTACTTCAAGGAGCACGTCCTGCGCCGCGGCCAGAAGGAGAGCCAGGTGGAATTCGCCGCCAACGCCTTGATGCTGTCCAGCTCCCAGGCCATCGCCGACGAGGTGGCGCAGAACCCCGGCGCCATCGGCTATTACGGCATGGGCTATATCTCTCCGCGCGAGAAGGCCCTGGCCATCGCCAAGGACGCCAATTCTCCATTTGTCCGACCCACGATCGAAAATGTCATCGACAAGACTTATCCCATCTCGCGTCCCCTGCTGATGGTTACCCGAGGCCAAGCGCAGGGCCTGGTGGCGAAATTCCTCAACTTCGTCCTCGGTCCCGAAGGCCAGAAGATCGTGGCCAAGATCGATTTTGTCCCGGTGAGCAGCCAGACATAAAATAATGAAATCCATCCGGTTCCGTAAACTGAAGGAATGGGGCATCGAAAAGGCCATCCTGCTCAGCGGCATCTTCTCGGTCGTTTTTGTCGTCCTTATTTTCCTGTTCCTGCTACGCGAGGGCTTCTCCCTGTTTCGCGGCGAAAGCATCGTTGATTTCATTTTCGGCAAGAGCTGGTACCCGATTTCCAGTCCTCCGCGCTTCGGCATCCTGCCGCTCATCCTCGGCTCGCTTTTGGTGACGCTGGGAGCTGCCGCCATTTCCGTCCCCATCGGCATCGCCGCTGCCCTTTACATTTCCGAGATCGCGCCGCGGCGCCTGAAGGAGCCGCTGAAGGCCGGCATCGAGCTTCTGGCCGCCATCCCTTCCGTGGTCATTGGCTTCATCGGCATGATCACCCTCGGCCCCTGGATCAAGAGCGCTTTCCATCTGCCCACCGGACTGACGGCGCTGACCGGGTCGGTCACCCTGGCCTTCATGGCCATGCCGACCATTGTCTCCATCGCCGAGGACGCCATCACCGCCGTGCCCCGGCAGTATCGCGAGGCGGCCATCGCCATGGGTGCCACCCAGTGGCAGACCACCTGGCGCATCGTCGCCCGCGCCGCCCGGCCGGGCATGGTCGCCGCCGTCATGCTGGGCATCGGCCGCGTCATCGGCGAGACCATGGCCGTGATGATGGTCACCGGCAACGCCGCCGTCATCCCGCGGAGCTTCCTGCAGCCGGTGCGCACCCTGACCGCCACTATCGCCGCCGAGATGGGGGAGTCGGTGCAGGGCGGGCCGCATTACGCCGCCCTATTTGCTATCGGCATCGTGCTGTTCATCATCACCTTCCTGATCAACGGTGTGGCCGACCTCTACCTGCACCGTTCGCGCCAGTGACCATGAATCCGCGCCTGGCCCAGAAGATCGCCCATGCCGTCATGCTTACGGCCACGCTGCTGGTGGTGCTCCCGGTGCTGGTCATCCTGGTGATCATCGTCGCCAAGGGGGCCAGTGCCATCAGCTGGGACTTTCTTTTTTCCATGCCCCGCGACGGCATGACCGCCGGCGGCATCTTCCCGGCCATCCTGGGAACGCTCTACCTCGTGCTGGGTGCGATCCTCTTCGCCGTGCCGCTGGGCGTCCTGGCCGCCGTCTACCTGGTCGAATATTCCAGCGACAACTGGTTTTCGCGCCTGGTCAAGCTGTCCATCGTCAACCTGGCCGGTGTGCCCTCGGTCGTCTACGGGCTGTTCGGCCTGGGCATCTTCGTCACCTTCTTCCGCTTCGGCGCTTCGATCCTGTCCGGGTCGCTCACCCTGGGCATCATGATCCTGCCGGTGATCATCACTTCGGCGCGCGAGGCGCTGGAGAGCGTGCCCCGCCATTTCCGCGTCGTCAGCCTGTCGCTGGGCGCCAGCCGCTGGCAGACCATCCGCCACTCGGTGCTGCCGCACGCCCTGCCGGGCATCCTGACCGGCATGATCCTGGGGCTGGGCCGGGCGGCCGGCGAGACTGCCCCCATCCTCTTCACCGTGGCCGCCTTCTACCTGCCGCGCCTGCCGCATTCGGTCTTCGACCAGACCATGGCCCTGCCCTACCACCTGTACGTCATCTCCACCCAGGTGCCGGGCATCGCCGAGAATGTCCGCTACGGCACGGCGCTGGTGCTGCTGTCGCTGGTGCTGCTGTTGAACCTGGCCGCCATCCTGGTGCGCTCGCGTTTCCGCGGCAAGAAAAAATGGTAAAACCAACGGCCAAGTTCTCCATCCGCGGCCTGAGCGTCCACTACGGCCGCCATTGCGTCCTGCGCGACCTGAATCTGGACATCCAGGCCAACGAGATCTTCACCGTCATCGGCCCGGCCAATTCCGGCAAGTCCACGTTCCTGAATTGCCTGAACCGCCTGGTCGACCTGGTCTCCGCCAGCCGCTGCAGCGGTGAGATCAGGCTGGACGGAATCGACATCCGTGGAGGCATGGAGGTCGAAGCCCTGCGCCGCAAGGTGGGGATCGTCTTCGCCCTGCCGCTGCCGCTGCCCCTCTCCATCTACGAGAATATCGTATATGGCATGCGCATGCAGGGCATCCGTGACGCCACGCTCCTGGACGAAGCCGTGGAGCGGAGCCTGCGTGAATCGTACCTCTGGGAGGAGGTCAAAGACCGCCTACGCACCGCGGCCATGAACCTCTCCGGCGGCCAGCAGCAGCGGCTGTGCATGGCCCGCATCCTGGCCGGGCGGCCTGACGTCCTGCTGTTCGACGAGCCGACATCGGGGCTCGACCCGATCTCCACCGCCAAGATCGAAGAGACCATGATGGTACTGAAAGAGAAATACACCATCGTGCTGGTGACCAACAACGTGGCGCAGGCGGCCCGGGTAGGCGACCGCACCGCTTTCTTCCTGATGGGGGAGATGGTCGAGCTGAGTGATACCAGCAAGCTATTCACGGCGCCGGCCGACAGCCGCACCAGCGACTACATCACCGGCAAGTTCGGCTGACATGGGCAAAACAAGCATTGAAACACGCAGCCTGAATCTGTTCTATGGCGATTTCCAGGCCTTGACCGACATCAACCTGACCATCCCCGCCAACGAAGTGACCGCCCTGATCGGGCCCAGCGGCTGCGGCAAGAGCACCCTGCTACGCGTGTTCAACCGCATGAACGACCTGATCGCCGGCGTGCGCGTCAGCGGCCGGGTGCTCTTCGGCGGCAAGGACATTTATGCCTCCGACGCCGACCTGCTGCGCCTGCGCGAGAAAGTCGGCATGGTCTTCCAGCGCCCAAATCCCTTCCCGCTGTCGGTCCGCGAGAACATCGTCTTCGGCCTGGCCGTGCACGGCCTGGCGCCGCGGCAGGAGTACGACCGGATCGTCGAGGAGTCGCTGCGCAGCGTGCTGCTCTGGGACGACCTCAAGGACAAGCTGCACCACTCGGCGCTGAAGCTGTCGCTGGAGCAGCAGCAGCGCCTGTGCATCGCCCGCGTCCTGCCCCTGAAGCCGAGCGTCCTGCTCATGGACGAGCCCTGCTCCGCCCTGGACCCCATCGCCACCCTGCACATCGAGGAGCTGATGCAAAAACTGAAAAAAGAGTATACCATCGTCATCGTCACCCACAACATGCAGCAGGCGGCAAGGGCCTCGGACCACACTGGCTTCATGTACCTGGGCAAGCTGATCGAGTTCGGCGCGACGGCGAGGATCTTTACCAAGCCCGGGCAGGAGCTGACCGAGAATTATATCAGCGGCCGTTTCGGCTGAAGCAAGGAGACAACATGGCCAGAGAGCATTTTCAAAGTTTGCTGCGCGGGTTGGAACACGAATTGGTGGGCATGGGCGAGATGGTCATTGCCGCCATCGAGCACTCCGTCGCGGCGCTGAAAAATGTCGACAAGGCCGAGGCCGAGCGCATCATCGCCGCCGACGCCGCGATCAACCGCAAGCGCTGGGAGATCGAGAACCAGTGCGTCCAGCTCTTCGCCACCCAGCAGCCGGTGGCCGGCGACCTGCGCGAGATCGTCTCCTTCATGGACCTGATCACCAACCTCGAGCGCATGGGCGATCACGCCAAGGGCATCGCCAAGATCGTGGTCATGCATGACCAGACGCCGCTGCTCAAGCCGCTGATCGACATCCCGCGCATGGCCGACAAGTGCTGCGAGATGATCCGCAGGAGCCTGAGCGCCTTCATCTCCCAGGACGTGGCCGCGGCCCAGGCGATCAGCGAGATGGACAACGAGGTCGACGCCCTATACGAGCAGGTCTTCCGCGAGCTGCTGACCTACATGATGGAGGATCCCAAGACCATCACCCGCGCCGTCTACCTGATCTGGGTCTGCCACAACCTGGAGCGCATCGCCGACCGCGTGACCAACATCTGCGAGCGCATCATCTTCATGGTCACCGGCGAGATCAGCGGCAACTGATTTTTTCTTCGCCGCAGGAAATTA
>JAQUQF010000104.1 GCA_028749105.1 Acidobacteriota bacterium
GTGCGCATCAAGCCGGGCAAGCGCTTCCAGCGCCACGGCCAGGACCTGCTGCTGCAGCTGCCGGTCAGCTTTTCCCAGGCGGCGCTCGGTGACCAGGTCGACATCCGGACCTTCGAGGGCGCTGAAAAGATCAAGATTCCGCCCGGAACCCAGAACGGGCAGATCCTGAAGATCAAGAACAAGGGATTCCGCCAGGTGAACCGCTGGAGCCGGGGCGACCTGCTGATCCAGATCCAGGTTGTGACTCCGCGCAGCTTGTCCCGCCAGGAGGCCGAGTTGTTCCGCAAGCTGCGGGAGATCGAAGCGGGAAAGGGACAGCCCCTGTTCGAGAACGATCTGGTCAATTGATGGGCGAACGGCGTTTTTTCTCAGCGCATGCGGTGGCCAACGGCGAAATGACCATCGATGACGAGGAATTCCACCATATCGTCCATGTCATGCGCCATCGCAGCGGCGACGAGCTGGAGATCATCGACGGCAGGGGCGGCCTGTTCTTCGGCCGCATCGCCGCCATCGGGAACCGCTCGTTGCAGGTCGCGATACAGCGCGTCGAGAGCTTCCCGCGACCGCCGTTGCGGGTGGTCATCGCCCCCTCGCTGGCCAAGGGGCACGCCATGAACTGGCTGATCGAGAAGCTGAGCGAGATGGGTGTGGACGAGATCCGGCCGCTCTCCTGCGAGCGCACCGATGTTTCCGGCAGCGCCGCGCAGCTGCGGCGCTGGCAGAAGATCGCCGCCCAATCCCTGAAGGTCAACCGCCTTTACTGGCTGACCCGCATCCTCCCCCCCGCCACTCCGGCAGAG
The DNA here is from genome assembly GCA_028749105.1 of Acidobacteriota bacterium. Taxonomy (GTDB): domain Bacteria; phylum Acidobacteriota; class Aminicenantia; order UBA2199; family UBA2199; genus UBA2199. Next base: position 804 of record JAQUQF010000104.1, read on the forward strand.
CTTGCCGCCGGCGCGGCGGAGATGCCGGGAAAGATCCTCCTCGATATCGCCGCCACTGGCAGGCTGGAGCGTCCTGTGGCCTGCCCGGCCCTGGCCGTGATCGGGCCGCCCGGCGATTTTACCGACGCCGAAAAGAAGCTGTTCCTGGCCGCCGGCTTCATCCCCGCCCTGGTCAACGACGCCATCCTGAAAACCGAGACCGCGGCCCTGGCCGTGGCCGCCATCCTGAAAAATGATTGAACTGAAAGGGAAGATCGGCAAGTACAGGATCCTGAAGAAGCTGGGCAGCGGCGGCTTCGGCACGGTTTACCTGGCCGAGGACACGATCCTCAAGTGCCAGCGGGCGCTGAAGATCCCCCATCGCACCAGCAGCCAGGTCGACAAGATGCTGCAGGAATCGGTCCTGCAGACGCGGCTCCTGGACCACCCCCACATTGTCAAGCTCCTGACCGTCGACATCATCGACAACATCCTGATCATGGTCATGGAGTATATCGAGGGCACCGACCTGGAAAAGATCCTGGACAAGTCCAGCTCCCTGCCGATCAAGACCGCCCTGAAGTACTTCAAGCAGATCCTCTCGGCCCTGGCCTTCGCCCACCAGAAGTCGGTGATCCATCGCGACATCCGCCCCTCGAACATCCTGATCAACCTGGACGACGACGTCAAGATCGCCGACTTCGGCACGTCGACGCTGCTGCAGGAAAAGCAATTCGCCACCACCAAGATCGGCTCGCCGCCCTACATGGCGCCCGAGCAGTTCGAGGGCAAGGCGGTTTTCGCCTCCGACATCTATTCGGCGGGCAGCCTGTTCTATGAGATGGTGACCGGTTTCCCGCCCATCGTCCTGGCCAACCCCATGGAGATCTACAAGCGGGCCAAGGCCGCCCAGTTCACGCCGCTGGCCCAGAAGAACTCCCAGGTGCCGCCCGAGCTGAACCGGGTAATCATGAAGACCCTGGCCCCCGATTTGCAGGGGCGTTACGCCCAGGCGGTCGACGTGCTGAACGACCTGGAGCACATGTCCAACCGCAACCGGGATTTCACCAGCGAACTGAAGGACATCCAGAAGCGCATCCAGGCCCGCGAGAGCCGCACGGACCTCGTCTGCTGGAACTGCCGCAAGGCCATGGGCCGGCGCGTGAAGACCTGCCCCTACTGCGGCGAAGCGCAGTAGCCGCAAAACGCATTCATTCCCCTTTCTTCACGCGTTGTCCCGGCGGCGGCAATCTGCTATCATCTGCGGCAGAGGTGACAGGGTGAGGCTAGCGGTCAAGGATGCACAGCGTTGCGTGGGCTGCCAATGCTGCATGTTCGCCTGCTCCCGGCGCCAGGGAACGGCCGGGCTGGCGCAGAGTTGCATCGGCGTCCGCTCGGCGGGCGGGATGTCGCGGGGATTTCAGGTGATCGTCTGCCGTGCCTGCCCCGATCCGCCCTGCGCCAGGGCGTGCCCGGAAGACGCCCTGACCCTGCGCCCCGGCGGCGGCGTGCTCTTGCACAAGGAGCTCTGCACCGGCTGCGGGCTGTGCCGCGAGGCCTGCATCCTCGGGGCGGTGTACTGGGAAGAGAGCGCGAGCAAGCCGCAGATCTGCATCCATTGCGGCTATTGCGTTCGCTACTGTCCCCACGACGTGCTGGGCATGGAAAAGAAAGCCGAGGGTCCCGATGCTGCCGGCTGACACCCTGGGAAGAGTGCTGGAGGTTGACCTGGCCCGGCGCAGCTTTCAGGTTGTCGACCGCTCCGATCTCTTCGTTTCCCGGCTGGGCGGCGCCGGCGCCGCCATCCGCTTGCTTGCCGGGGAAGCGCCGCCGGCGGCCGTGCCGGCGGATACCCCGGTCGTGTTGGCGGTCGGACCGCTGAACGGCCTGTTCCCCCTTGCCTCCAAGGCGGTGGCCATGTTCCGCTCGCCCCTGACCGGCAACCTGGGTGAAAGCCATTGCGGCGGCAGGACGGCGATCGCCCTGCGTTCGGCCGGCATCGGGGCTATGGTCATTCGCGGCGCGAGCCGCGAACCGGTCTACCTGGCCGTTCGCGACGGCCAGGTCCATTTCCGCTCTGCGGCCACCCTGTGGGGTATGTCCAGCAGCGCCACCGCCGCCCGGGTGATGCGCGAGAACGAAGGCGGGGCCGGGACGCGGAGCATCCTGCGCATCGGGCCTGCCGGCGAGCGCGGCGTGGCGTTTGCCGCGGTGACCGCCGAGACCTATCGCCATTTCGGCCGCCTGGGACTCGGGGCCGTGTTCGGCGCCAGGAAGCTGAAGGGCATCGTGATCTCCGGGACGGCATCGCAGCCGGTCGCCCCGTTCGCCGAATACCGCCGACTCTACGACGAGATATACCATGCCGCGGTCGATTCGCCGGTGATGAAAAAGTATCACGACCTGGGCACGGCGGAGAATGTCGAACCGCTGAACCTCCTGGGGGCGCTGCCCACCCGCAACCTGCAAAGCGCCCGCTGCGAGGGGGCGGCGGCGATTGGCGGCGAGCGCATGGCCCGGAGTTACCTGGGCCGCCGCCTGGCCTGCGCCCACTGCCCGGTGGCCTGCATCCATATCGCCGCCCGCCGCGAGCCCTATGAGAATGAGCCCTATTTTTACAAGACGGTGATGACCGGCTATGACTACGAGCTGCTCTATGCCTGCGGCTCGATGCTGGGGCTTGCCGATCCCGATGCCGTCCTGCGCCTGCTGGAGCGGGTGGAAGCGTTGGGGGTCGATGCCATGAGCGCCGGGGTGGCGTTGGCCTGGGCCACCGAGGCGCGCGAAAAAAAGATCGTCGGCGACGAAGAAACGCTCTTCCCCCTCGCCTTCGGTCAGGTCGAGCCGTACAGGCAGGCACTGGATGCGCTGGTCCTCCAGCCCAATGATTTTTACCGGACGCTGGCCCGAGGCGTGACCGCCGCTGCCGGTCGCTACGGCGGCGGCGACTTCGCCCTGGCCCCCGGGGGGTTGGAAATGCCCGGCTACCATACCGGCCCGGCGGCGCTGCTGGGCTTCTTGGTCGGGGCGCGGCACAGCCACCTGGACAACGCCGGCTACGCGATCGACCAGAAAGAGTTGCTCGAAAATGAATTGCCCCCTGAGGTCGTCGCCGGGAAACTCCATGAAGAGGAGAGCTGGCGCCAAGTCCTCTCCAGCCTGGCCGTTTGCTTCTTTGCCCGTGGCGTCTACACCCCGGAACGGATTTGCCGTTGCCTCGCCCTGACCGGCAACCAGGTCGACGAAGAGGGCCTGAAGCGCATCGGTCGCGACATCCTGCGCGAGAAGATCGCGTTCAAGCTGGCCAATGGTTTCTCCTGGGACAAACTCACGATCCCTGCCCGCTTCCTGGAGACCCCGGCCCCCGGAAAAGGGTTGAACGAAGACTTCCTGCGCCGGGGCATCGCCGCCTACGCCCGCCTGGTTTCCTGATTGTCCGCCCGCTCCCGGATTTTGTCCTGAGCCGGGGGCTTGATTCGAACCCGAATTGCGGTGATAATATGAAAAAGGAGCGCCCATGGAACGTGAAGAATTGTTCGGGAAGATCAGCAGCGAGAATGAAAAAAAGATGGTGCTGCTGGTACTGGATGGGCTGGGCGGACTGCCGGTCAACGGCAAAACCGAGCTGGAGACGGCCCGCACTCCGAACCTCGACCTGCTGGCCGCCGAAAGCGAGCTGGGACTCAGCCACCCCATCGCCCCGGGCATCACCCCGGGCAGCGGCCCGGCCCACCTTGCGCTTTTCGGCTACGATCCGCTGAAATACGAGATTGGCCGCGGCATCCTCGAGGCGCTGGGCGTGGGCATAGAGGTCGGGGCCCGGAGCGTCGCCGTGCGCGGCAACTTTGCCACCCTGGAGAATGGCCTGGTCAGCGACCGCCGCGCCGGGCGCATTCCCACCGAGAAAAACCGCGAGATCATCGCCTTTCTCTCCCAAAAGATCCGCACCATCGAGGACGCCGAGGTCCGGCTCTTTTCGGGCGAGGAGCACCGCTTCGTCCTGGTCCTCACCGCCGACGGCCTCAGCGACCAGCTGACCGATGCCGATCCCGAGGCGATCGGCCGGCCTCTTTTGTACGCCAAAGCCAAGAGCGAGAAGGCGGCGAAGACGGCGCGCATCGTCAACCTGTTCATCGACCGCCTGACCTCCGAGCTCGCCGGGCAGCATCCGGCCAACACCTGCCTGCTGCGCGGCTTCGCCCAATACCCGCAGATCCCCTCCATGGGCGAGATGTTCAAGTTGAAGGCGGCGGCCATCGCCGTCTACCCCATGTACAAGGGGCTGGCCCAATTGGTGGGCATGGAGATCCTGGAAACGGGCCGCACCATCGGGGAGCAGGTGGCCACGCTGAAGAAGCGCTACGATGAGTTCAATTTCTTTTTCGTCCATATCAAAAAAACTGACTCCTATGGGGAAGATGGCGACTTTGCCCGCAAGGTGGCGGTCATCGAGGAATTCGACCAATGGCTCCCCGAAGTCCTTGAGCTCACCCCCGACGTCCTGGTCGTCACTGGCGACCACTCCACCCCCGCCCTGATGAAAGGCCATTCCTGGCACCCCAACCCGGTGCTGCTCAAGTCGGCGTTCCAAAGGAGGATGCCCGCTGTGAGCGCAATGCTGGACGCCATCGCCTGCGGGCCGCCCGAGGGGACGGCCTGCAGGGTCAGCGCGGCAAATGCCAGGGCCAAGTTCTCCGAGGTGGCCTGTTCCGGAGGCATCCTGGGCCGTTTCTGCGCCATGGACGTTTTGCCCATGATGATGGCCAACGCCCTGAAGTTCAAGAAGTACGGGGCCTGACGCCGTGCCCTACCTGAGCATCGCGGTCGGGGAACTCCAGACCAACTGCTATTTGTTTTTCTCTTCCTGCGGCCGCGATTGCTTCGTTATCGATCCGGGTGCCGAGGCGGAAAATATCCTGGCCTTGATATCCCGGAAAAGCCTCCTTCCCCAGGCCGTGCTCCTGACCCACGGTCATCCCGATCACCTGGGGGCGGCAGCGGAACTAATGGACCGCTTCGGCGTCCCGCTCTGGGTTCATGGGGCCGATGACATGGCGATGCGCTCCGAGGCCGGCCACGGCCTGGCCGCCATGTTCGGGATCGGCGAGCCGCCCCCTGCCGGCCGACTGCTTGCTGACGGCGACCTCCTTTCACTGGCGGACCTGGAGCTGAAGGTCGTCCACAGCCCCGGGCACTCCAAGGGGTCGATCCTGCTCTACGGCGACGGCCTGCTATTCACGGGGGACACACTCTTCAAGGGCGACGCAGGACGCACCGACCTGCCAGGCGGCGACGAGGAGGAGCTCCGGAACTCACTGGCCAGGATCAGGAAATTTCCGCCCAGCACCGTCATCCTCCCCGGGCATGGCGATGAGAGCATCCTGGAGCTGGAGCTGAAAGAGAACCCGTACCTGTGAGCATGGCCGAACCGTCCTCCTCCCGACCGCTCCTCGACCAGTTCCTGGCCTATCTGCAATTCGAGAGGGGGCTGGCCGCCAACACCCTCCTTTCCTATCGCCGTGAGCTCGAAAAATTCTTCTCCTTCCTGCGCAGGAAGCGGCTGGACTGCCTGCGCCTGGATGAGAAGAACATCCTCGATTTCATCCGCCACGAGGGGGAAAAGAGG
>JAQUQF010000105.1 GCA_028749105.1 Acidobacteriota bacterium
ATCAGAAGCGCCAGGACGGTGAGGGCGCTGATAAAAGTGAATTTCGCGAACCAGGCGAACAGGCCCGACATGGGGCTCCCCGTACTCCAGCCGAGGAGTCGGCTCCCCAGGAAATAGGCGATGGGCCGGTCGTCTCGGTTCAGGGAGGGGACCTTGGCGGCACGCAGGGCAGCAAGGATATACGCGCCTTTCTCTTCAGGATACAGCGATGCGAAGACGGGTGCCAGGCGGGCCGGGGCCGGGGCCAGCGCCGCATAGCGCCGGGCGAGCACGGCCGGGTCCTGGCTGACACTCGACACCGACGCGGAGGCGAAAAAAAAATTGCTCATTCCCGGAGAAATGGCAACGGCCGGGAACACGCTCGTCAGGGTCTTGTAGATGGCCGCCGTGTAGGGAGTGACGATCTCCGAGGCGTAGTTCTCCGCCGAGGAGAGCCGCAGGGCCACGACCCCGCCGGGGGTCAGGATCCGTTGCAGGTCAAGAAAAAATTCGCGCGTGTAATAGCGGTTGATCTGGGCCGTCCAGGCGTCGGGCTGGTGGATGAACACGAAGTCGAAGCGGCGGCGAAGGTTTTTTTCTCCCCGCGCCGCAAGCAGGACGAAGCTGCGCCCGTCCATGATGTGCGTGTGCAGCCGCGGGTCGCCCAGGGTGCGGCGGTCGCTTGCGTCCAGGTGGTCGGCAATCATCTTTGCCACCCCGGCATCGATCTCCACCGTCGTGAGCGAGGCGATCGGATATTGCAACAGGTGTTTGGCCAAACCGCCGGCCGCGTCGCCGATGACGAGGACGTCGCGCGGGCCGGGGTGCTGGCTGAGGAGCTGGGCGGCCAAAAGCTCGTTTCCCTCGTCATCGGGAAAGACGGAAGCCAGCTGGCCGTTGGCGAACAGGCTGTACTGGCCGCGGGTGAAACCCAGCTGCAAGTTCTGGAAGCGGGTGTCAAGAGAGGCAACCAGCTGCGCTGCCGATATTCCCTGCCATCTTTGCCGCGCCAGCCAGGAATCGAAGCGTCCGGCTGCGCCGCTAGCGAGGGCGGCCAGGGAAACGAACAGCATCAGCAGCGCGGCGACCGCCGCCCGCTTCCCCGCGGCAGCAGCCCACGAAACAGCCCCGGATGCGGCAAGCAAAGGCAGGGCGAAGAATATGGTGATCGCGACCGGGGGGAAGCGCCCGGCCAGAAGGAAGGTATAGAGCATCCCCCCGGCCATGGCCCCCAGGGATTCCCAGGCATAGGCACCTGCCATGGCGCCGGCGGTTTTTTCCGCGCGCAGGGGGCGGAGCCTGGCAGCCAGGGGAAACGCGAAACCGCTCAGGGCGCAGAAGGGCAGCGAGAGGAGCGGGACCAGGCAGAGCGAACGGGCCAGGGGCATCAACATTCCCTGCGGCATGGCGCCGAAGGCGTGCAGGCTGCGGACGGCCGCCAGGAGCAGCGGCGCGGCAGCGCAAAGGGCCATGGCCGTCCAGGAGAACGAGATGGCGGTCGATTGCCGGCGGGAAGCGTAAAAAGCGCCCGCCAATGAGCCGGCACCGACGCCGAGTAGCCAGCCGGCCATGGCGATGCCGAATGAGACCTCGTTGCCGGCCGCCACCACGAAGAACTCCCGCAACAGGATGGTCTGAAATACGATGGTGAAAGCGCCCAGCGCCGAATATGCCAGCGGGATGACACAGGTCATGAAAGGATTATAAAAGGAAAAAGGCTTTTTATCTACACCTGCCAATGCGCCGCGTAATCCTTGGCACCCGGTATCTTGATCGTCAGCGGCTCGCGCGCCGGGATCGTCTGGAACGGCTGGCTATTGAACGACCAGAACATCTGCAGGCGGAGCTCGCCGCCTTCGCCTGCCTCCAGGGCGGCGAGCGGGACCTTGATTTCGATGATGCGGCCGATGGCGCCGGCACTTCCCGCCGCGAAGCCCCTGGCCTCCGGGACCTTGCCGTCAAAGCCGATCTCGCCCTGCCATTCCCGTGCCCCGCTCCTGAGCTGCAGGCGCAGGGAAAACCCGGTTTCAAAATAAATGCGGGCGTATTTCTTGGTGTCGATGCGCAGGTAGATGTGGTCGCTGTCGAAGCCGAAGTAGAGGGTTTTGACCAGGGGATTGGCGATGTTCATGGTGCCGCCGTATGCCAGAACATCGATGCGGCCGGCATCGAGCCACTCGAAAAAGTTGCTCTCCTCCCCGTCCACGATCGCCGCCATCGTGTCGCGCGGCGGCAGGACCTGCAGGTGGTCGGAAGGCGTGGCGGCGGGGATGGGGACCTGCAGGGCGGCCGGGACCGGTCTTCCCAGGGACTCGTAGATCTTTTGCACGTTGAGGCGAAAGAGGCTGTCGAAGATCTCCAGGTCCGGCGTGTAGTTCTCCTTGCCATACCACCAGAACCAGTCGCTCCCTTCGGCAACATGGAGGAGGCGGACGATCTCCCGCTCCAGCTCCGGGTCGAGGCCGGCCCGGGCGGAGATGAACGCGTCGCGGGCCCCCTTGAGGAACTCCCAGGCCTTCTGGTCGTCGCGGTCGCCGATCCAGATGTCGAAGTTGCCGTTGATCCAGGAGCCGCACTTGAGGCGCGGCAATTCGCGCGCCGGTCCGCCGGCCGCTTCCGAGAAGGTCACCGTTTCGATCTCCGGGTCGGAACTGATGCGGCGGTAGAACTCGCGCAGGAAGTCGCGCCCGGAGTGCGGGTAAAATTCCCAGGCGTTCTCGCCGTCGAGGATGATGGGGATGGTCATGCCGGCGGGGCCGGAGGCGGCGATGGCCTTGATGCGGCCGTGGAGATCGGAGGCCGCTTCGCCGGCCGAAAACTTCTGGTAATAGAAACCGATCAGGTCGGAGAGCAGATGGTCGCGGAAGAATATCTTCAATGGCAAGCCCGAAAAGGAGTAGGGGGTGTAAAAAGCCCCGGGATCAATGACCAAAAATCGGTCATCGCGCGGCAAAGGGCGCGGCAGCGAACGGCCCAGGACCTCCTCGTCGGAAGCGGTCCAGGAAACGCCGGCCTTGGCCAACAGGCGCAGCACCGGCTCGGAGAGACCCCCCTCGGGGGGCCATATGCCGCGGGGCCGGACGGCGAAGGTCTTTTCCATGAGTGCCAGTCCTGCCTGGAGCTGGTCCCAGGCGTCCTCCTCCCAATTGAAGTCGAGGTCGTAGGGGGCGAGGCCCGGGTTCGCCTCCCTCCCTGCCTGTGGGTTGAGAAGCAGTGGCAGGATCGGGTGGTAGAAAGGGCTGGTGCACAATTCGGCCTGGCCGTTCTCCTGGAATTTCCTGTACTCAGGGACGACGCGCCCCAGGATCTCGTTCTCCACGACGATCACCGTCTCCTTGTCCCTTTCCGAGAAAGCCTGCCCCTGCTTGATCATGGCAGCGACGCGGGGATCGCTTTCCTTGTACGTCTCATCGAAATAGGCCAACTGAAACCATACCTGCAGGTCGCGTAGCTCGGGGACGGTGAAGACCCGGCTCCAGTCCGGATTGGCTTCCCGCTCCAAACGCTTCATTTTTTTCTGGTAGAGGAAGTCATAGCGCCGGAAGGGCTTGATGTGGTTCTCGTAGTGAATGGAAAAGAAATGGCGCACCAGGTACTGGATCTCCTCGGGAGCCAGGTCGTCGGCGGGCTTGCGAAAAACGTCGCCGAAGGTGTCGCCGGCCCCGCCGAGATACTGCTCCAGGCCGGAGAGGAGCGAGGGGACGAGGTTGAAGGTCAGGTGCAGGCCGGGAAATTCCTCCAAGAGGTGGGCCATGCCGAAATAGTCCTTCAAGGCATGCAGGCGCAGCCAGGGGAGGTCAAAGCGGCCGCTGGCGGGGTTCCTGTAGCACGGCTGGTGCATGTGCCACAGGATGGCCAGCCGTGTCTTAGGAGGCATCTCCTTTCTGCTGCAATTCGTACAGAACGCCGGAGAAGCTCTTCGGGTGAACGAAGGCGATGCGGGCGTTGTGGGCGCCTTTGCGCGGCTCACGGTCGAGCATCTGCACGTTCTTCTCCTGGAGCTGGCGAATGTCGGCTCCGATGTCGTCCACTTCCAGCGCCAGGTGGTGCAGGCCGCCGCCCTTTTTCTCGATGAAGGCGCTGATAGGTGAATCGGGTGATAGCGGCTCGAGAAGCTCGATGCGCACGTCGCCGACCTTGAAGAATGCCACGGTCACCTTCTGCTCGGGTACGACTTCAGTGCCCAGGAATTCCAGGCCTAGAACGTCGCGGTAGCGGACGATCTCTTCTTTCAGGTCCTTCACGGCGATGGCGACGTGATCAATTTTTTTTATCATGGCTGCCTCCTGTTTTCAGCAAGTGATAGATCTTTTCGGCCGTCAGGTATGGGTTTGCTTCATTGGCGTCCTGTACCAGGGCGGAAATAACTGGATCGTGGCGCATTTCATCCTGGACTTGCTCGATCACGATCTTTTCGATGTAATTTTCCCTCATTTTGGCCCTTTTATCCATTATGCGGCGACTTTCCTCGCTCTGGAAGCGGCGAATCCCCTCTAAAAGCTCCTTGATCCCCTCATCTTCCTTGACCGAGGTGGAATAAACGAGCGGGTCGCGCCCCGAAAGGGTGAAATAATTGCGGATCTCACTGACCTTGTTGTCGCTGCCGCCGAGGTCGGCCTTGTTGACGACGAATATGTCGGCGATCTCGATGATGCCGGCCTTGAAGATCTGGATCTCGTCGCCGCTGTCGGGATTCAGGACCATCAGCACCACGTCGGCGACGTTGACGATGTCCACCTCCGACTGGCCGACGCCTACCGTTTCAATGATGATGATCTCCTTGCCGGCGGCCCGAAGCAGGTCGATGATCTCGTGCGTGGAAAGGCTCAATCCCCCCAGGTGGCCGCGATTGGCGATGCTGCGGATAAATACATTTGGGTCGTTGCTGTGCTGGATCATGCGCAGGCGGTCGCCGAGTAGCGCTCCTCCCGAGAGGGGGGAGGAGGGATCGACGGCGAGTACGGCGATGGACATGCCCTGGGCCTTCAGCCCGGCGATCATCTTTTCGATTAGCGAGCTTTTGCCGCTGCCCGGGGCGCCGGTGATGCCGATCTTCAGGGCTCCGGCCGGCAGGGGGTATATCGCTTCCAGAAGTTTCTTGTAATCTTTTTTCCGGTTTTCCACCATGGAGATCGCTTTGGCCAGAGCTACGGGATCGTTTTGGCGAAGTCTTGAGAGCAATTCGGAGAGTTTCATTATTGTGTATAATAGAACATCTTCTTTTGAAAATCAATAGAGAAACAACTTCAACTAATTGATAATAAAAGACTCAAATATATTTAATAAAATTATCATAAGATTTGTTGACAAAGTTGAAAAACTATTCTATATTACATTTGAAAAAGGAGGATAAAATGAAAATAACAAAATGGCAACCCTATTCGGACCTGGTCAGCATGTATGATCGCATGAACCGTCTTTTTGGCGAGGATTTCTACGATGAATCTTCCCGAAACGGCCTCAATCCGAGTGCCTGGCGCCCGATGACCGATATTTACGAGACGAAGGACGCATACGTATTCAAAGTCGAGCTCCCAGGCTTCAGGAAAGAGGACATCAAGGTTGAGTTCTCCAACGAAACCCTGACCCTGCGTGGCGAAAGGAAGCAGGAGGAGGAGACCAAGAATGAGAACTGCCATCGCCTTGAACGGAGCTATGGCCTCTTTGAGCGCTCGTTCACCATTCCCAAGAATGTCGACGCCAAAAAGATCGATGCCGAATTGAAGGACGGCATACTGCTGCTCACCATTCCCAAAGTCGAGGAGGCCAAGACCAAGGCCATCCCTATCACCGTCAAGTAAAAGGTTTTAGAAAAAAGGGCGGCTTTTCCCGAAGTCGCCCTTTTTTTTGCCTTTTCCGCGGCGCTGGGATTGCATTCCGTCGGGGGTGGGCATATAATTTTTTCATGAAGCGGGAGATCTATGTCGGCAGGGTCGGCATCGGTGGCACACATCACGTCTCGATCCAATCCATGACCAACACGCCTGCCGGTGATGTCGCGGGGACCCTGAAACAGATCGGCCGGCTGCAGACGGCAGGCTGCGACATCGTGCGCATTGCCGTCCCCGCCCGCGACACCCTGGCCGCCTTCGGGCAGATCGTCGCCCGCTCGCCCCTGCCCGTTATCGCCGACATCCATTTTGACGCCGCGCTGGCATTGGGGGCCCTGGAGAGGGGCGCGCACGCCATCCGCATCAACCCCGGCAACATCGGCGACAACAAAAAACTGAAGGCGGTCATCCGCCTGGCCGCGCAGAAGAATGTCCCCATCCGCATTGGCGTCAATGCCGGCTCCCTGGAAAAGAAATACCGGCGCAGGGGGCTGACCACGGCCGAGGCCATGGTCGGCTCGCTGCTCGACAAGGTCAGGTTCTTCGAGGACCAGGGTTTCCTGGACCTGAAG
>JAQUQF010000106.1 GCA_028749105.1 Acidobacteriota bacterium
CGGTTGCCGCCCGACTTGGTGACCACGTTGACCATGGCGCCGCGGACCGAGCCGTATTCGGCCGAAAGGCCGCCGCTCTGGACCGAGATCTCATCCATGATGTCCAGGCCGAACGTGACGTTGGTGACGCCGGTGGCCGGGTCGCCCAGGTTGACGCCGTCCAGGTTGTAGGAGTTGTCCATGGTGGCGGCGCCGAAGGACGAGTCTCCGCTCATGCCGGGGGCCATGTTGACGAAGTTGCCCAGGTTGCGCGGAGCGGGCAGCGACTTCAGGAACTGCACGTCGAAGTTGGCCGCGCGGGTCTGGCGCTGGGTGTCCACGGTGGGGCTCTGGCCGGTAACCACGATGGCTTCCTGCAGGGCTTCCTGCCGCATGCTGGCGTTTACCGTGTAGGTCTGCAGGGCGGATACGCGGATTTCCTTGCGGATGACCGTACGGAAGCCTTCCAGCTGGAAGCTGAGCTCATACAGACCGACGGGCAGGTTGGCGAAGCGGTACACGCCGTTCTCGTTGGTCACGGCGGTCATCTTGCCGACCATGAGGGCCGGTGAAGCCAAGACTACCGTCACGCCCGGGATGGTCGATCCATCTTCCATGGAGACCACGCCCATAAGCGTGCCGGTTTGGCTGGATTGCGCATACCCGACGGTCATGACCGCGAGCAGGAGCATCAGCCCAATGCTGATCTTTTTCATCATAAACCTCCTAAAAATTATTAATCATATATTCAAAGCAATATTTATGCCAATTCCAAGATGACCTATTGACCGACAATAAAAGGCTGCGAATTCAAATATTTGAATAACTATAGGCTTTTCTGTCCAAAATTATGAATTATTATATTGTTATATAGCTAACGTAATTCTTGCAATTCATGCCCGGATACGGGATTTGCAGCGAGCGCCGGGGCCCGATGCATCTGCCCGCGCTACTTCGTGGCGAGAGTAAGCTTGTCCGCGACCTGCTCCTGCTCGACCTGCTGGTAGTAGGAGTAGCCGGTGCCCGCCGGGATCAGCCGGCCCATGGTCACGTTCTCCTTGATGCCGAGCAGGTGGTCTTCCTTGCCGGCGATGGCGGCATCGGTCAGCACGCGCGTCGTCTCCTGGAAGGCGGCGGCGGAGAGGAAGCTGTCGTTGGCCAGCGCGGCGCGGGAGATGGGCAGCAGCGCCGGCTTGGCCTTGGCCGGGCGCCCGCCTTCAGCGGCGACCCTGGCGTTTTCCTCTTCGAACTTCCATTTTTCGATGATCTGGTCGGGGATGAACTGGGTGTCCCCGGTCTCCTCGACGCGCCGCCACTTGATCATCTGGCGGATGATGATCTCGATGTGCTTGTCGTTGATCTCCACCCCCTGCAGGCGGTAGACGTCCTGGATCTCCTTGAGCAGGTACTCGGCCAGCTTCTGCTCGCCCAGGACGGAAAGGATGTCGACGGGGTTGAGCGGGCCGTCCATCAGCGGCGTGCCGGCCGTGATCTTGCTGCCGTCGTCGATGATGATGTGGGCGCCGCGCGGGATGGTGTGCTCGTCGGGCTTGATGTTCTTGTCGAAGGAGCGGATGGTGATCTTGCGCGCCCCGTGCTGCACCTTGCCGTACTCGACGACGCCGTCGATCTGGGCCATCTTGGCGGGGACCTTCGGCTTGCGCGCCTCGAACAGCTCGGTGACGCGCGGCAGGCCGCCGGTGATGTCCTTGGTCTTGGCGAAGTCCGAGGGGATCTTGGACAGGACGTCGCCGGCCCGGACCTCGTCGCCCTCCTTGACCGAAAGGTTGGCATTGACCGGCAGGTAGTACTTGCGCTTGATCTTGTTGGTCGCCTTGTCGCGGATGGCGATGTGCGGCAGCAGCTCGTCGCGCAGCTTCTCGTTCTTGATGTCGATGATCTGCTGCGTGATCTTCTTGGTCTCCTCGTCGACGGCGTTGACGTAGGAGATGTTCTCCTCCAGGTCCTTCAGCTCGACGATGCCGTCGTCGTTGGTCAGCAGCGAGTTGGCAAACGGGTCCCATTCCAGCAGGGTGTCGCCCTTCTTGACCGCCTGGCTGTCCTTGACCAGGATGCGGGAGCCGTAGGCCACGGGATACATGGCCTTTTCGCGCTTCTTTGAATCCAGGATCTGCAGCGAGCCGATGCGGTTCATGGCGATGAACTCGTTGTTCTTGTTCTCGATGATCTCCAGGTTGGTGTACTTGACGATGCCCTCGTAGCCGGACTGCAGGCGCGTCTGGCTGCCTTCATGGCGGCCGAGGGTGCCGATGCCGCCGATGTGGAAGGTGCGCATGGTCAGCTGCGTGCCCGGCTCGCCGATGGACTGGGCGGCGATGATGCCCACGGCTTCGCCGAGCTCGATGGGCTTGCCGGTGGAGAGGTTGCGGCCGTAGCACTTCTTGCAGACGCCGCTGCGGGTCTCGCAGGTCAGGACCGAGCGGATCTTGACCTTCATGATGCCCGAATCCACGATCTCCTTGCCCTTGTACTCGTCGATCTCACAGCCGGCGGCGACGATGATCTTTTCCGGGTCGTCCGGGGCGTAGATGTCCTCGAGGGCAAAGCGGCCGATCAGGCGGTCGATCAGCGGTTCGATCTCCTTGCCGTTCTCGATGATGGCCGAAACCTCGATGCCGTTCAGGGCATGGCAGTCCTCTTCCTTGACGATCACCTCGTTGGCGGCGTCGACCAGCTTGCGGGTCAAATAGCCGGCGTCGGCGGTCTTGAGCGCGGTGTCGGCCAGACCCTTGCGGGCGCCGTGGGTGGAGATGAAGTACTGCAGCACCGACAGGCCTTCCTTGAAGTTGGCGGTGATCGGCGTCTCCAGAATGTCGCCCGACGGCTTGGCCATCAGGCCGCGCATGCCGGCCAGCTGCTTCAACTGGTCCTTGCTGCCGCGGGCGCCCGAATCGGACATGACGAAGATGGGGTTCATCCCCTCGCCCTCGTAGCTCATCGTGCGCATCTGGGCGAACATTTTTTCGCGGATGTCGTCGGTGGCCTTGCTCCAGATCTCGATGATGCGGTTGTGGCGCTCGCCGGCGGTCAGGATGCCGTTCTTGTAATTGCGGTCGATCTTTTCCAGCTCCTTCTCGGCGGCGGCGATGATCTCGGGCTTCTCCGGCGGAACCAGCAGGTCGGAGATGCTGATGGTGAAGCCGGCGCGGGTGGCGTACTCAAAGCCGGCCTCCTTCAGCCGGTCCAGGGTCTGCACCGTGGGCTGGAAGCCGTGGTTGAGATAGATGTAATAGATCAGGTTCTGGATCCCCTTCTTCTTCATCAAGCCGTTGATGTAGGGAATGCCCTGGGGCAGGAGCTGGTTGAAGATCACCCTGCCCGGGGTGGTGACCAGCAGATGGTTGTCCTCGCGCTTGATCTCGGTAATCGGGCAGTTGACGATGTCCTGCGGATCGAGCAGGTAGGCGTCCTGGTTCTTGACGGTGCCCAGGTACTTGACGCGAATGAGGGCGTTCAGGTCCACCAGCCCCTGCTCGCAGGCCTGCATCACGTCCTTGAACGAGGCGAAGATCATGTTCTCGCCCTTCAGGTTGCGCTTGGTGAAGGTCATGTAGTAAAAGCCGAGGATCATGTCCTGGGTGGGGACGGCCAGCGGCTTGCCGTTGGCCGGGGAGAGGATGTTGTTGGAGGAGAGCATCAGGATCTTGGCCTCGGCCTGGGCCTCGAGCGAAAGCGGGATATGCACGGCCATCTGGTCGCCGTCGAAGTCGGCGTTGAAGGCCGGGCAGACCAGCGGGTGCAGGGTGATGGCGTTGCCCTCGACCAGGTGCGGCTTGAACGCCTGGATGCCCAGGCGGTGCAGCGTGGGGGCGCGGTTGAGCATGACCGTGTGGTCCTTGATGACCTCGTCCAGGGCGTCCCAGATCTCGTCACGGTTCTCCTCGACCCAGGTGCGGGCCACCTTGAGGGTGGTGACCATGCCCTTCTTTTCCAGCTTGTTGTAGATGAAGGGCTTGAACAGCTCCAGCGCCATTTTCTTGGGAATGCCGCATTCGTCCAGCTTCAGGTGCGGGTCGACCACGATCACCGAGCGCCCCGAGTAATCGACGCGCTTGCCGAGCAGGTTCTGGCGGAAGCGCCCCTGCTTGCCCTTCAGCGAGTCGGACAGCGACTTCAGCGGCCGCTTCTGCGAGCTCATGTAGCTGCGGCTGCGCTTCTGGTTGTCGAAGAGGGCGTCGGCCGACTCCTGCAGCATGCGCTTCTCGTTCTTGATGATCAGCTCGGGCGCCTTCAGGTCCAGCAGGCGCTTCAGGCGGTTGTTGCGGTTGATGACGCGGCGGTAGAGGTCGTTGAGGTCGGACGAGGCGAAGCGCCCGCCGTCCAGGCGCACCAGCGGCCGCAGGTCGGGCGGCATCACCGGCAGCACGCCCAGGACCATCCACTCCGGGCGGTTGCCCGATTTGAGGAAATCCTCCATCAGCTTCAGGCGCCGCGCCATGTTCTTCTTGCGCTGGAACGACTTCTCTTTCTGGATGCGCGACTTCAGGTTGGCGACCTCCTCATCGAGGTCCAGGGCCGCCAACAGCTCGTGCAGCGCCTCGGCGCCCATGCCGGCGCGGAAGGCGTCGTCGCCGTAGCGGGCGAGGTGGTCCAGGTACTCCTCCTCAGAGAGGACCTGCTTGTATTTCAGCGAGGGGACGTTCTTGGGATCGAGAACGATATAGCTCTCGAAATAGACGATGTGCTCCAGTTCCTTGGAGCTGATCTCCAGCAGCACGCCGATGCGCGAGGGGATGCCGCGGAAAAACCAGATGTGGGCCACCTTGGAGTTCAGCTCGATGTGCCCCATGCGCTCGCGGCGCACCGAGGAGAGGGTGACCTCGACGCCGCACTTCTCGCAGACGATGCCCTTGTACTTCAGCCCCTTGTATTTGCCGCACAGGCAGCGGAAGTCCTGGGTGGGCCCGAAGATCTTGGCGCAGAAGAGCCCGTCGCGCTCGGGCTTGAAGGTGCGGTAATTGATGGTCTCCGGCTTGGTGACCTCCCCGTAAGACCAGCTCCTGATGATCTCCGGCGAGGCGATGCTGAGCTTCACCTTGCTGTAGTCCATGAGCTTGGTTTCCTTACCGTCTTTCTTTAATTTGCGCATCATCGCTCCTTACGAAATGTTGGAGAGGTTTTCTTGGGCCAGGCTCTCTTCGCTCTGCTTTTCCTTCTTGATCATTTCCACATTGAGCACCAGGCTCTTCAGTTCCTTGATCAGGACATTGAACGATTCCGGCAGCCCGGGGTTGAAGTCCATGGTGCCCTTGACGATCGCCGAGTAGATCTCGTTGCGGCCGCTGATGTTGTCCGACTTGATGGTCAGCATCTCCTGCAGGATGTAGGCGGCGCCGTAGGCCTCCAGCGCCCAGACCTCCATCTCGCCGACGCGCTGGCCGCCGAACTGGGCCTTGCCCCCGAGGGGCTGCTGCGTGATCAACGAGTACGGGCCCGTGGAGCGGGCGTGGATCTTGTCGTCGACCATGTGCTCCAGCTTCATCATGTACATATAGCCGACGGTGATCTTGTTCTTGAACGGTTCGCCCGAGATGCCGTCATAGAGGACGACCTTGCCGTCCTCGGGCAGGCCGGCTTTCTTCATGTAGCCGATGACGTCGCTCTCGGAGGCTCCGTCAAAAACGGGGGTCTCGAAATAGCAGCCCAGCTCCTTGCCGGCCCAGGCCAGGATCATCTCGTACACCTGGCCGACGTTCATGCGCGAGGGGACGCCGAGCGGATTGAGCACGATGTCGACGTGGCGGCCATCGGCCAGAAACGGCATGTCCTCCACGGGCAGGATGCGGGCGACGACGCCCTTGTTGCCGTGGCGGCCGGCCATCTTGTCGCCCACCGATATCTTGCGGTTGACGGCGATCAGCACCTTGACGATCTTGATGATGCCCGGGGCGAACTCGTCTCCGCGCTTCATCTGGTCGATCTTTTCCTGGATCTCCAGCTTCAGGGCATCGACGTGCAGGCGGACCCTCTTCTCCACTTCGCTGACCAGGGCCCGGCATTCGTCGCCGATGTGCTTCTTGATCTCCTTGAGGAACGCATCGTCCATCTCCTCCAGGTCCTTGGCCGGGATGGGCTTGCCTTTCTCGTACTTTTTCTTGTTGAAGCTGAAGCTCTTGGCCAGTTTCTCCTTGCGCAGCAGCCGGGCGATCTTCTGGAACTTCTCGGCGAGCAGGATCTTTTTCTCGTCGGCGAAGTTGCGCTCCAGCTTGCCGGTCTCGATATAGTCGATCTCCTCGGCGCGCTTGTCCTTCTTCTGGCCGCGGCGGGTGAATACCTTGACGTCGATGACCGTCCCTTCCACGCCCGGCGGGCAATAGAGGGAGGAATCCTTGATC
>JAQUQF010000107.1 GCA_028749105.1 Acidobacteriota bacterium
GGCACTCGACAGCCGCATCAACTCGTTGATTTCGCTGATCGAACCTGTTATAATCTTCACATTGGGGATGGTGATCGCCGTGATGCTCGTTTCCGTATACTTGCCGATATTCAGCGCCGTGAAGGTCATCCGATGACAAAATCCATCCAGATCGCCGACGTCAAGATCGATTACCCCCTGCTGGCGAAGTTCCCCGCCGAGTTCCTGATCAAGAACCTCTTCTTCCCCATCGAGGAGCACGACGGCAGCATCGCGATCGCCATGCCCGACCCGGAGAACCTCGATAAGATCGGCATGATCGAGAACTTCACGCGCAAGAAGGTCGTCCCGTTCCTGGCCAATCGCGACGAGCTGGAGAAGTTCCTCAAGAAGAGCGACACCTACACCAAGGTGCTGCGCGACAAAACGGAGACCTTCGCGCTCAGAAAGACCTCCGAGACCGAGGACGACGACGCCGTGGTGACCATCGAGAGCGTCACCGAGGAGGACGACTCGGTCATCCAGCTGCTGAACAACATCATCCTGACGGCGGTCAACAAAAAAGCCTCGGACATCCACATCGAGATCGGCGGCGACGCCCTGGTCATCAAGTACCGCATCGACGGCATCCTGCACCAGATCATGGAGCCCCTGGACAGCGCCTTCCACTCCTTCCTGCTCACCCGCCTCAAGGTCATCTCCGAGCTGGACATCGCCGAGAAGCGCGTCCCCCAGGACGGCCGCTTCCGCATGAAGTTCAAGCAGAAGACGATCGACTTCCGCGTCTCGATCATGCCCGGCATCTACGGCGAGAACGCCGTCATCCGCATCCTCGACCGCGAAATGATCACCGAAAACATCGGCGAGCTCAAGCTGAAGCAGCTGGGCTTCTCCCCCGACATCCTGGAAAAGATCAACTACTACATCCGCCAGCCCTACGGCATGTTCCTGGTGACCGGCCCGACGGGCAGCGGCAAGACCACCACGCTCTACGCGGCGCTGAACGAGATCAAGGACCCGGCCGACAAGATCATCACCATCGAGGACCCGGTCGAGTACCAGGTCGAGGGCATCATCCAGATCCCGGTCAACGAGAAAAAGGGGCTGACCTTCGCCCGCGGCCTGCGCTCCATCCTGCGCCACGACCCCGACAAGATCATGGTCGGCGAGATCCGCGACCCGGAGACGGCGCAGATCGCCATCCAGTCGGCGCTGACCGGACACCTGGTGTTCACCACCGTGCACGCCAACAACGTCTTCGACGTCCTGGGGCGCTTCATCCACATGGGCATCGACACCTACAGCTTCATCTCGGCCCTCAACTGCATCGCCGCCCAGCGCCTGGTGCGCATCCTCTGTCCCTTGTGCAGGAAGCCCGTCAGCCTCGACAAGGCCGAACTGGCCTACAACCGCATCGACCAGAATTTCTTTTCCCAGCCCGTCTTCCGCGCCGGCGGCTGCGAGGAGTGCTCCGGCCTGGGCTATTCCGGCCGCACGGCCATCGGCGAGATCCTGGAGCTGACCGACGAGATCAAGGAGATGATCCTGGCCCGGAAGCCCACATCCGAAATCAAGAAGGTCGCCATGGAACAGGGCATGACCCCCATCCGCGGCAACGGCCTGGCCCGCGTCAGGGCCGGCGTCACATCCATCGAGGAGCTGAACCGGGTAACGGTGAAGGAATGGGTCTGAGCGAGTTCTTCCTCCCCGAGCGCCTGCCACAACAGCTCATCTACGCCGGCGACGGCTACGCCGAGATCGTCACCCTGGCCAAGGGCCGGGTCGCCGGCCGCCGGCGGCTGGATGGCGCCGATCTGGTCGGGGAAGCCGGTGAGGGCCGCGGCTGGAACGAGGTCATGGCGGGGCTGCGGCCGGAGGAGACGGGGATCGTCTTCAACGCCTCCCCCTTCATCTTCAATTTTTTCGATTTCGACAAGCTGCCCTGGCGGAAGAAAGCCCTCGGCGAACTGGTGGCCTGGCGGCTGCAGAAGATATTCCCCGGCGACATCGCGTCCTACGACCACCGTTTCTACCGCCTGGACCGCAGGCGCATCCTCTCCATCCTCGCCCCGCGGGCACTCGCCGCAACCGCCGAGGCCCACTTTCGCGAAAAAGGCCTGCCGCTGACCTTCATCGGCAGCACGACCATGACACTGTTGCCGCGAATGGCCGCCGCCAAACCGGCGCCTGATTTCCTCATCGAGAGTGACGGTGCTGCCTGCACCATGCTTTTCCAGGACCGGCGCGCCCCCATTTACATCCGCAAGTTCCGCGGCAGCCGGCCGGCCGACACGGTCGAGGAGGTTGTCAAGACAGTGGCCTTCGTCCGCGGCCAGTACGGTATTGAGCCCCGCCGCTACTGGCTGATCGACCACCACGACAGCGCCGCCGCGATCGAAGCTGGACTCGCATCGCTCGCCGACGGGGCCTACTCGCGACTGCAGGCGGGCCTGGGAGAGGCGCCGCACATCCCGGGCAGCCGATGAAGAAGATCGCCTACAACCTTGCCGGCGATCGCCGGGTGGACAACCGGGCCTTTGCCTGGCGCGCCACCGCGCTGACGCTGGCATCCCTGCTGCTGGGCGGCCTGGCCGTCGCCAACCTGGCCCGCCAGCGCGAGATCGACCGCCGCGCCGGCAGCTCAACGAGCATGCTGACGGGGAAGATCGACAGGATGCGGGCCGAGAGCGGCCGGTTGCGTGGCGAGATCGATGCCTTGAAAAAGGCCTGGACAGGCGAACTGGCGACGGCAAACCGCCTGATCGAGCGCAAGAGCTTCTCCTTCGTCTCCCGCCTCGACTTCCTGGAAAAGGCCTTCCGCCCCGGGCTGCGCATCCTGCATGTCTCCCTGGTCAACGAGGCGTCGGGCCGGATCGCCATGACCATCTCCGCCCAGTCGCTGCGCGACCTGTTCGCTTTCTACAAGAACCTGGCCCCCTACGACCTGGCCATCAGCAACGAGGTCCAGGCCGGTGATGAATACCATGCCAACCTGAGCTTCCGCTTCGACAATGAAAAAACATAGGATCGCGGTCATCGTACTGCTGGCCCTGTTCGCGCTGGGCGCCGCCGCCTGCCTCTTCTCCCTGGCCTTCGCTTCGGCCCGCGGCATCTCCCGGCAGGGACGAATGGAGAAGCAGGCCGCCTTTCACTTGCAGGTGAAGGAATTCCAGGCCCTGCGCGCCGAGCTGGCAGACTGGAAGAAACTGCCTCGTGAGCTGGAGCGCTTCCGCACAAAACACATCATCAGCATTGAGGAATACGCCGCCTTCCGCCGCGACCTGAATCTGTGCCTGGATGACAACGGCTTCCCGGCCCCCGACATCACCATGCAGTTCGGAGCCGCTCCGGGCCGCATGCGCCGCGTAAGCTTCCGCTTCAGCATCAGCGGCCCCTACTACAACATGAAGAAATTCATTTTCGCCATGGAAGGCAAGCCACGGATGCATTTTTTTGAGCATATCGAGCTGAGCGGCGGCAGTGAAAAGGTCCTGGGCCGCTTCGCCATGGAGGCCTACCTTGAAGAATAAGGCCGCCGCCCTGCTGCTGGCTTTCGGCCTCCTGGCCACAACCGCCCGGGCCGAACTGCTCAAGCTGAGTTTGCTGGAAAAACCCGCCCGGCATTTTACGTTCCGCATCGACATCTTCCGCGACGCGGCCGCCGCCAACCCCGCCCCGACGGCCACGGCCGCGGCGCCCGCCCAGGCCGAGACCCTGCAGCGCACCATTGCCGAGGAGATCGCCCAGTCGGTCACCTACGAGGGCTTCATCCTCAAAAACGCGAAGCATCTGGCGCTGCTCAATGTCAGCGGCGAATTCTATTCCGTGGGCGAAGGGGACACGGTCCTCGACAAGATCAAGATCCTGAAAATCACCAAGGACAAGGTGACCATCGAGTACGATGGCCTGCCCTACGAAATCCCCATCAAAGGAGGGCAAAATGGCTGACAAAAAAAATACACTGCGC
Source organism: Acidobacteriota bacterium (assembly GCA_028749105.1). Classification (GTDB taxonomy): domain Bacteria; phylum Acidobacteriota; class Aminicenantia; order UBA2199; family UBA2199; genus UBA2199. Next base: position 3,947 of record JAQUQF010000107.1, read on the forward strand.
CCCTTTTTCCTGCTGGCCGTCCTGCTGGCCGGCCTGGGCTGCGCCACCACCACGCACAGCCTGCGCCAGGCCCGGACATTGTTCAGCGCCGGCGACTTCGACCAGGCGCGGGAGATCCTGCTGCGCGAGGCGGCCGCCAACCCGCGCAACAGCGAGGTCAGGACCCTGCTGTTCCGCGCCCAACTGAACAGCTACCAGCGCCACCTGTTCCTGGCCCGCGCCCGGAGCAAGGAGGGGGACCGCGCCAACGCCGTCATTGAATACCAGAAGGCCCTGGCCGTCTTCCCTGGCAACAAGGAGATTCAGGCGGAGTACGATGCCTTCGTCAACCCCCAGAAGGAGGTCCGCGAGGAAAAGCCGAGGTCGGCCATCGTGCCGCCGGTGCAACTGAACGTCCGCCGCGACGAGAAGGTCAGCCTGAGCCTGAAGAACACCCCGATCACCAACATATTCAAGAGCCTGGGCAGGTCATTCAACGTCAATTTCATCTTCGACAAGGATTTCCGCGACTTCCTGCACAGCCTGGAAATCGAGAATACAACCTTCTACGAGATACTCAAAGTCCTGTGCATGGTCTCCAGCTCACAGTACCGGGTTCTGGACCCCAGAACCGTGATCGTCTATCCCGACATCTTCGCCAAGAAAAAAGCCTTCGACCTGCGCGGCATCAAGACGTTCTACCTCTCCAACATCAAGGCCGAGGACGCCCGCAAGCTGGTGCAGACGGTGTTCCGCGACGAGCAGCTCCTGATCCAGGAGGACCCCAACCTCAACGCCCTGGTCGTGCGCGCCGACTTCAACGCCCTGGCCGACGTGGAGCGCTTCCTGGTCAAGATGGACAAGGCGAAAAGCGAGGTCGAGCTCCAGGTCGAGATCCTGGAGATCAACCGCACCCTGGCCAACAAGCTGGGGATGGGATTCGGCACCAGCTCCATCGGCCTCAGCGCCGGCACGCTGGGCAGCGACGGGAAAATCTCCACGACCATGAATGTCGACGACCTGGGCAGCACCAATTTTTTCCTGACCATCCCCAGCGCCGCCATGAACTTCCTGGAAACGGACAGCAGCAGCAAGATCCTGGCCAAGCCCAACCTGCGCGGCCTGGACGGCGAGGAGATCTCTTTCATGGTCGGCGACGAGGTGCCGGTGCCCGAGACCCAGTACGGGGCCTATGCCGCCGGCGGCGTCAACACCGTGCCGATGACGACCTATCGCTACCGCAACGTCGGCGTGGAGATCAAGATCACCCCCTTCGTCCACCAGAACAACGAGGTCACGCTCAAGACCAAGCTGACGATCAATTTCATCTCGTCGGGCGCATCCTCCTCCTTTCCGACCTTCGGCAAGCGCGAGATCGAAAACAGGATCCGCCTGAAAGAGGGCGAAACCAACATCATCGGCGGCCTGATCCGCGACGACGTGCGCGGCACGCTGAACGGCATCCCGGCTTTCAGCCGCATCCCCATCCTGGGCAAGCTGTTCGGCAACTCGGAAAAGAACATCAGCCAGACCGACCTGATCTTCTCCATCACCCCCAAGATCATCCGCCGCATTCCCATCAGCGGCTCCGACAACGAGGCCATCTGGGGCGGCGGGGAGCAGGCGACATCCTCCGGGAGCAGCGGGGCGGCAGTGGCCACCGGAGGGGAGGAAGGGGAGATAGTCCCCGTGCCCGCACCCGGTGCTGCGGAAGACAATCTGGAAGGCCGGACGAAAGACAAGGATACCGCCGTTGAGCCGCCCCCTTCGGGGAGCCAGGTGATGATCTCGCCCAACCCGGCCAGGTTTCCTGCCAATTCCGACACCTATTTTTTCCTGCGCATCCAATCGGCCACGCCGCTGTCGAGCCTGACGCTCAACGGCGCGCTGGGCGGCGGCAACTGCGAGATCCTCGAGATCAATACCGATTCCCTCAGCGAAAGCAATGTGAAAGTATTCAAGAACATCTCGGGCGCTTCCTTCGATCTGGGGCTGTCCTTCACCGGCGACAGCACCCAGGCGCTGGCCTCGGCCCAGATCCAGCTGAAGGTCAAGTTCATGGCCAGGGGCCGTTACGTGCTGAACATCGGCGACGTCAAGGCTTTCGACGCCAAGCGCAGCCCGGTGACGATCACCGGCGCCGCGTGCCCGATCGAAGTGATTTGACCCTTATCGTGCGGCAGGCAGACCGATCCCCTTGGCAGAGGATCGACCCGGATTTGGATTCAGAAACCTAAAAAAGATTCTTGCCGAAAATTGCGCCCCGGTTCGGGGCTCCGCTCCTTCCCGAAAACCGCTTATGCTGCGGCGCGGTTATTTGACGCGATCCTTCAGCGC
>JAQUQF010000108.1 GCA_028749105.1 Acidobacteriota bacterium
CACTGAAAGGATCACCAACAGGGTCACGATCTTCATTATTATCAATAGTAGTGCAAGCGCGAATGATTTTCAATAGTTTCGCGCCGGGGGGAAGCTTTTCGGCAATCGGCGGTTGACTCCTTTTTCGGATTGATTTTGCATTGACAAAGTTGTATAATTTTTCTAGACAAGGAAATTGCATCGAAATCTGTGGATGGTTTTATATAATATAAGCCCGGGGCCGCGCGACGGACATTTTTCCAAAAGCGGATCGTCGGCCTGGAGAACGCATGATATTTTTTAAAATGCCCAAATTGACCATCGGCAAGCGTTCGGTGCCCCTGCCCATCGTTCAGGGAGGCATGGGGGTCGGTATCTCCCTCTCCGGCCTGGCGGCATCCGTAGCCCGCCAGGGCGGGATCGGCGTCATTGCCGCCAACGGCATCGGCATGATCGAGCCCGACTATTTTGCCGATGGCCGCGCCGCCAACATCCGGGCCATGCGCAGCGAACTGCGCAAGGCCAGGGAAAAGACCCATGGGCTGATCGGCGTCAACATCATGGTGGCGGCCAACGATTTCCAGCAGCTGCTGGACACCTGCATCGAGGAAAAGGCCGACATCCTGTTCATGGGGGCCGGGCTGCCCATCAAGAACATGCCGGTGGCCCGGATTCGCGCCGCCGGCGTGCTGGTCGCGCCCATCGTCTCCTCGAGCCGCGCCGCCGAGCTGATTTTCAAGTATTGGCAGAAAACCTACGGCGATGTCCCGGACGCGGTGGTCGTCGAGGGGCCGCTGGCCGGCGGACACCTGGGATTCAAGGCCGACAGGCTGCGCGACGCCGACCAGCAGCTCGAGGTCCTGGTGCCGCAGGTCGTCGCGGCCCTGGCGCCGTTTGGGGAGGCGTTCCAGAAGAGGATTCCGGTCATTGCCGCCGGCGGCATCTTTACCGGCGGCGACATCCTGCGCTTCCTGCAGCTGGGGGCGCAGGGAGTGCAGATGGCCACCCGTTTCGTGGCCACCGACGAATGCGACGCCGACCGCCGCTTCAAGGAAGCCTATGTCTCCTGCCGTCCCGAGGACATCGTCATCATCAAGAGCCCCGTCGGCCTGCCCGGGCGCGCCATCCGCAACCGCTTCCTGGACAGCGCCGCCGCCGGCGTGCGCAACGTCAAGCGCTGCGCCTGGCGCTGCCTCGAGCAGTGCGACATCCAGCATGCCGACTACTGCATCTCGATCGCGCTGGACAATGCCCGCCGCGGGGAGCTCGACCAGGGCTTTGCCTTCTGCGGCGCCAACGCCCACCGCGTCGACAGGATCGTGCCGGTGGCCGAACTGCTGGGCGGCTTGAAGCATGAGTACGAAGCCGCTTTCGTCCAGAGCCTGGTCACCTTGAAGGATGAATACATCAGAACGATCGAAAGAAAATTCGCCGGCCTGCAGCAGGATTACCTGCAGGCCCGGCAGCGTTTCGTCCTCCTGACCGTCGAGGCGGGCAAAGCCTGGGATATCCGCAAGGACTCGCTGCGCGAAGATTACGCGAGGGCCCAGGCCATGTTCGAGAATTTGAAAGCCGAATATGAAGCCGCTTTAGGGAAATTGAACTCCCTCAAGGAGCGTTTCCCGGAAAAACTGACCGAATTGCAGGAGATCGCCCAGCGTTTTCAGGCCGACCCGGTGCCGCAGCCGGCACGCTAGGTTCTCTCATTCAGGGGGTCGCCTCCGGCAAAGGCAGGCCCCACAGGGCGAACAGCGGCTGGAAGCCGCGCAGCAAGTGGTCGGGGGCGGCCGCGCGCAACCTCTCTTCCGGTTCGAAATCAGAAATGAGGGCGACGGTCGTGGCGCCGATGGCCTTGCCGCAGGCGATGTCGGCCGCCGTGTCGCCGATGACGAACACGTCGCGCGGATCCACGCCGCCGTTGCCGGCCGCGAGCAGGCGATAGGCCTCCCGCGCCAGGTCGGCCCGCTCCTCGGAATGGTCACCGAACACTCCCCACGAGAAATGCTCCCAAAGCCCGGCCGATCCCAGTTTGAGGCGGGCGCCCTGCGGTATGTTGCCGGTGAGCAGGGCGAGCTCCATGCCGCCATGGCTCCGGCAGGCCTGGAGCAGCTCCCGCACCAGGGGATACACCTGCACCGGCTTCTCCTCCAGGTTGGCGGCCAGATGGACAAGGTAGGAATCGAGCACCTGCGCCAGCCGCCCGGGCAGCTCGCCGGCGGCGAAACCCGAGGCGCGCAGGGCGGCGAGGACGATTTGGCGGTCGGTCTTGCCGGCAAAGGAGGACTTGTCCAGGGCGCCTGGAGCCGCGCCGGCTTCGTCCAGGGCCATGACCAGCGCCCGGCGGCCGGCGCCGCCGGCGTGAAGCAGCGTGCCGTCGATGTCGAACAGGAGATATTTCTTGCCCATGACTTTTCTTGCAGGCATTGTACCGGTAAAGCATGGTCAAGGCAAATGGTGTGAATGAAGGCTTGCATAATATGACTCCTTCAGGTATATTATCGAAGGAGAAATTCATGAAAAAAGCGCTTATTTTCTTTTTATCGATTTTGGCCTTCGTCATGGCTGTCCATGCGCAGGACAATGGCGCCAAACGCTGGACAGCAGAATTGGAGGGGGGAGCGGTGTTCTCGGGCTACAACGAAGCACGCGTCCCCAATGCCGGCGGCACCCTGGTTTCCCTTTCCGAGGACCTGGATATCGCGGCCAGGGCATATTACCGTCTCCGCCTTTCCTACGCGATCTCGCGGCGCCATGAGCTCTCCCTTCTTTACGCGCCGCTCACCCTGAAGGCAAAGGGGACGCTGCCGGGGGCCGTTAATTTCTCCGGTGTCCTGTTCCCGCAGGGGAGTGCTGTCGACGGCATTTATACCTTCAACTCTTACCGCCTCACCTACCGCTACCGGCTGGTGGACAAGCCCCGGCTGCGCCTCGACATCGGCTTCACCGCAAAAATCCGCGACGCCGAGATCGCGCTGGCGACTCCGAGCGTAACCGCCAGCAAGACCAACACCGGCTTCGTGCCGCTGCTCCACCTGCGCCTGGCCTGGGACTGGAGCCAGAAGCTGGGGTTGCTGCTGGAGGCCGATGGCGCCGCCGCCAAGCAGGGCCGCGCCGAGGACGTGCTGCTGGCGCTGAACTGGCGGGTTTCGCCGCGGGCGCAGCTGCGTTTCGGCTACCGCTTTGTCGAGGGCGGCGCTGACGTAGACGAGGTCTACAATTTCGCCTGGATCCACTATCTCGCTGTCGGTCTGGCGTACCGCTTCTGAGCGCTGGCACTTTTTTGCCCACCCTGCTAAGATGCGGGAATGCGGCCCGAAAAAATACTGATCTGCTACAACGAACCCGTCGGCATCTACGAGAACTACTCCGGCAAGGCGGCCCCCGGCGGGGCAGCGGTCGAGGACTCCTCCGATCCGGGGCTGACCGCCCAGGTCGGCGAGATCCAGAAGATCCTGCAGCAGCGCTTCGAGCAAATCGAGTGCCTGCCCTTCAGCCGTGACTTCGCCAAGGCGCTGCGCCGCATCCTGCAGCTCGAGCCCGACATCATCCTCAACTTTGTGGAGGCGCTGGCCGGCGACGTCAACTTCGAGGGGCACATCGCCGGCGCCTTCGAGATCCTGGACATCGAGTTCACCGGCAACAAGTCGTTGACATTGGGCAACTGCCTGAACAAGCTGAAGACCAAGCAGATCCTGCGCTCGCTGGGCGTGCGCACCCCCCGCCATTTCCTGGCGCGATCCGGCGGCACGTTGATCGAAACCGATGTCAAGCTGAAGTACCCGCTCATCCTGAAGCTGAACAAGGAGGACGCCAGCATCGGCATCTCCGAAAATTCGGTGGTCGCGGATTTTCCGGGCATGCAGGCGCAGCTCGACTTCCTGTTCCGCACCTTCCGCCAGGATGTGCTGGTTGAGGAGTGCCTGCCGGGACGCGAGATCAGCGCCGCCATTTTGGGCGACCGCGTGCTGCCGCTTTCGGAGATCTCGTACGCGAGCCTGCCGGAGAACCTGCCGCGCATCATCACCTATGAGGCCAAGTGGGCTCCCCATAGCCCATACTACCTGGGGACGGTGCCGGTCTGCCCGGCGCCGCTGGACGAAGAGCTGCGGGCGCTGATCGAAAAAAAGGCGCTGGCAGCCTTCAACGCCCTCGACTGCCGCGACTACGCCCGCGTCGACTTCCGCCTCAGCAAGCGCGACATCCCGTTCGTCATCGACGTCAATCCCAACCCCGATATTTCTCCCGAGTCGGGCTTCATCCGCTCGGCCTCCCATGCCGGCATCTCCTACGAGGAGGTGCTGTTCACCCTGGTGGAGTTCGCCCTGCAGCGCAGCAGCGCCAGCGCCAGGCCCGTCGCCGAGCGCCGCAAGAACCTGAACGCCTATCTGCAGGAGCTGAAGGGCTGAGGACTCTATTATGTGCAGGCCCGGATGTGCCCCGGAGCGAACGAAACGGATCATGCTGGAATGAAGCGAAAATGACCACTGCCGAGTCGTTATCAAGGCAAATCGTGCAGGCCGTTCTCCTTGAGTCGCTGCTGCAGCATATCGATCTCCTGGGCCAATGATTTGGCCTCCACCTTGCGATTCATTTGCTTATATAAATTGGCTATCTGCTTCTTAACCGAAAGCAGCATGGAGAGATCGGAGGGGAATTCATTCAGCTGATATTTTTCAATAAGGGAATAGACCTTGAGCGCACGTTCATATTGTCGTTCTTGCTGGAAAAAATCGCACAACTGCCTTAACTCTACCCAGAGATACGCATACTCCTTCAGCGGCATACTCTCGAGTTTCGCGGCAATCGTCTCGTAGAGGGTGGCGGCTGCCTCTCTTTTTTGTGTTCGGGCAAGGAGGTCGGCTTGCTGACAGCAGACTTGCAAATAATAGGTGCTGTTCTCCCCGGAGTCCCGGGCGATTAGCGCTTTCGCTTTTTTCAGTTGCTGCTCTGCGTCAGTGAATCTTTTCAGTTGGCTGTAAATTTTGGCCAGGTCAAGGAACAGGGGGATCAACTCGTTGCTTTCCCAACCCAAGATTTCTCCCTGTACCTTCAGAACTTCTTCATAAAGGCCTTCAAATTGTCGTGGCAGGTCAGGGCCGGCTTCATACACCAGGCCCAAGTAAATCAAGCTGATGTGCAGCTCCAACAAGTTTTTCTCATATTTTCCAGCCAAAAAATGATGCGTTGCTTGCACGAAAAACCGCTCTGCCTGCTGCAGAAGGGCTTTGTCGCCTGGCTTGGCCTTGGCGAAGCGCCAATAGAATAGAATTCCGAGTTCGTTGCCCACGCGGGCCAATTCCCTTGGCGGGGTATCCTTCCATTCCTTCAACTTGGCGAAGGCTTCTCGAAAAAGGTCTTCTGCTGCCTGGTATTCCCGCAGCGCCCGGCGCGCTCGTCCCAGCGCCAACAGATCTTCGTTCAGTTGCGGATCGTTTCGCGCTAGCAATTTGCGATCGATATCCAGGGCTTTTTGCAGCAATCTGCATGCTTCGGTGTTTTCCCCTTCGGTGGATAGCAGCGTCCCCAGGTTGTACAGGTCTGCCGCCACCGTCCGGTGCTCGGGGCCATATTCTTTTACATCGCTCGCCAGTGCCTGGCGGAAAGATTGTTCACCCAAGCGCGTGTATGAACGTACGATCTGGGCCAAGCCCAGGTTTCGCTGGAGCTCACCTGCATTTTTGCCCGCGCCACGGTTTATGACCAAGGCTTCCTGCAGCAACAGCCCGGCATGCAAGTGATCATTGGTCACGAGGAGGATGCGTGCCAAGCGATTCATTGTCTCGGCGACCTGGATATGCCTGGGTCCGAGCAGCCGGCGCTTCTCATTTAATACCAGGTAATAGAGCGATTTTGCTTTTTCCCACTGCTGTTTCTCTGCGGCCAGTGCCGCCAGTTGTTCACGAAGTTCCATGATCCCGAATCGATGGTCACCTGCCAGTTTCTCCTCAAGAGCCAGTGTCCGTTCCAGCAGGGTTTCCGCTTCCTTGTTGTGCTTTTGATTGAGCAGGGCCAGAGCCAGTTTTTTTTGATACGGAATGATCCTTGCGTCCGTCGGGAAACACCTCTCGGCGATGGCCAGGGCTTCGCGATAGAGCATGATCGCCTTAGCGTGATTTTCCTGCTTGCGCTGCACATCGCCACAATTGCTCAGTGACACGGCAACATTGATATTTTCCCTGGCAAATAATTTCCGAGCCAATTCCACATTGGCCGCTCCCAG
>JAQUQF010000109.1 GCA_028749105.1 Acidobacteriota bacterium
CATCACCCTGGAAAAAGGCGAGCGCTCCATGCTGGCCGAACTGGCCTCAGACTTGCTTTGAAAAGATCGTAGGGGCGGGTCTCAGCCCCGCCCGTTGGTCAACATACCATGGGGAACGGGAGGGTCACAGACCCTCCCCTACCTTAAGATTTTCTAGTCGAACACCTTCTCCAGGGCCTGATAGGCGCCGTGGACTTTCTCTACCAGAGAAGGAATATCCTTTTCCAGGCATGACTTGCCGGCCGCTTCCAGGGCCCTGGACTCGGCGAGCAATACGGCGGCGGCGGTCTGGAAGGCCTCGGTCTTTGCGGCCAGGCGAGGCGAAAGCGTGGCTTTGGTGATGGCCTCGGCTTTGGCCACCATGTCAGCGGCCACGCCGCAGATATCGCTGTACTTCTTTTCCGGCAGGTATTTGTGGAAGACGACGTAGAGGACCTTGTGATAAGCATCAACCTCTTTGGCGACCGGGCGGATGGAGCGGAGCTGCATTTCGAAGCGCATGTGCAGCTGCTCGGCGGCATCCAGCAGCGCCTGGTCATCCGTGCCGGCTGCGGCATGCTTGTAGGCGTCGACGGCCTGGTTGAACTCCTTCAGCCCCTTCTCCCAGGCACCCTGCTTCTCGCGCAGGATGCCAGGCAGGACAGCGGCGTTGATCTTGGCCATCCCGGCCTCAATCTCGGGCAGGAAGCCGCGCAGAGCCGCGTAGTCCTTGGCCGGGAAGGCGGTGTGCCAGATGGGAACGATGACCTCGTGGAATGCGACCAGCTCCGGGACCGTGCTCTCGGTTTCGGGATTCGGCATCTGTTCGGCAAGCAGAACAAAACCCAGGCTCAGCATCGCAATCAAAAAAGAAAAACGTGCGATTTTTAACATGCTTTCCTCCATAAAATATTCGGCTCATGTGATGTAAGGGCGGGGGCCAGCCCCGCCCCTACAAAATATCAATTTTATAACGAGTTCTCGACCACCTTCACCTTCAGCCGCGACAGGTACTCGGTGATCTTGATCTTCTTGGGGCAGGCCTCCATGCAGTTGAAGATGGTGTGGCAGCGCCAGACGCCGTTCTTGTCGTTGACGATCTCCAGGCGCTGGTCGGCGCCGTCGTCGCGGCTGTCGAAGACGAAGCGGTAGGCCTTGAGCAGGGCCGCCGGGCCCAGGTAGTCGCTGTTGGGCCACGAGCTCGGGCAGGCGGCGCTGCAGGCGGCGCAGAGGATACACAGCGTCGACTCGCCGATCTGCTCCAGCTGCTGCGGCGACTGCACGAACTCCTTGTCGGGCAGCGGCTTGTCCAGGATCAGGTAGGGCCTGATCCGTTTCAGCTTGGCGAAGAAGGGCTCCAGGTCCACCACCAGGTCCTTGAGGATCTCGAAGCCGGAGAGCGGTTCGATCTTCAGCTTCGTGCCAAAGCGGTGGATGGGGGTCTCGCAGGCCAGCACGTTGCGGCCGTTGACCTTCATGGCGCAGGAGCCGCAGATCGAGCTGCGGCAGGAGCGGCGGTAGGCCAGGGTGCCGTCGTGCTGCCAGTGGATCTCGTTGAGCACGTCGAGGACGGTCGATTCATCTTCGACCGAGATGGCGAAATCCTGCCAGTGCGGTTTCTCGTCCTTTGCGGGCTGATATCTCAGGATTTTGACGTTGATATCGATCTTGGCCATGGTGCTTTCTCCTTAGTATTTCCTTTCCTGGGGCTGGTACTGCGGGTAGATGACCACCGCCTTGCTGAAATCCATGACGATCTTGCCGTTGCGGCGCCAAGCCAGCGTGTGGCGCAGCCACTCGCCGTCGTTGCGCTTGGGGAAGTCGCTGCGGAAGTGGGCGCCGCGCGACTCCTTGCGCGCCAGGGCGCCTTCGACGATCACCTCGGAAAAGCTGAGCAGGTTCTCCAGCTCCAGGGCCTCAATCAGGTCGAGGTTGAAGGCCTGGCCCTTGTCATCAACGCCCACCTTCTGGTAGCGCTCCTGCAGCTCCTTGATGACGGCCAGCATCTTGAGCATGTCGTCCTGGTTGCGGAAGACGCCCATGGTTTTGGTCATGTTCACCTGCAGCGTCTCGCGGATGGGGGCGTGGCGCTCCTTGCCGCCTCCCCACAGGCGGTCGATCTTGGCCTGGGCGGCATCCAGCGGTTTGGCCGGCAGGTCGGCGAACGCGTTCTTCTTGCAGAACTCGGTCATGTGGATGCCAGCGATCCTGCCAAAGGTGGCGGCGTCCTGGAGCGAGTTGCATCCCAGGCGGTTGGCGCCGTGCAGCGAGAGGCAGGAGGTCTCGCCGGCGGTATAGAGCCCCTTGACCACCGAGCCGGCGGCGTCGCGGATCACCTCGGTGCGCACGTTCGCCGGTATGCCGCCCATCGAGTAGTGGGCCGTGGGCTGGATGGGGACTGGATCGGTGATGGCATCGACCTTGAGATAGTTCAGGGCCAGGTCATGGATCTGCGGCAGGCGCGAGAGGATCTTCTCCCGGCCCAGGTGGCGCAGGTCGAGGTAGACGTAGTCCTGGCCGTGGATGCCGCGCCCCTCGTTGATCTCGGTCTGCTCGGAACGGGAGACGATGTCGCGCGGGGCCAATTCCATCTTGGCCGCGGCGTAGATCTTCATGAAGCGCTCGCCCTTGTCGTTGATGATGTAGGCGCCCTCGCCGCGGGCGGCCTCGGAGAGGAGGATGCCGTGCTTATAGAGCCCGGTGGGGTGGAACTGGACGAACTCCATGTCCTCGAGCGGCAGCCCGGCCTCGAGCACCAGCGCTACGCCGTCGCCGGTATTGGCGTGGGCGTTGGAGGTGACCTTCCAGGCGCGGCCGTAGCCGCCGGTGGCCAGCAGCACGGCGCGGGCGTGGAAGATGTGCAGCCCCCCCTCGCGGATGTCCCAGGCCACCAGGCCGCGCGAGACGTCGTCCTTGACCAGCAGCGAGAGGACCTGGAACTCGTTGAAGAAGAGGACGTTGTGCTGCAGGCACTGCTCGTAGAGCGTGTGCAGCAGCACATGCCCGGTGATGTCCTGGGCGAAGCAGGCGCGCGGCGCCGAGTGGCCGCCGAAGGGGCGCTGGTTGATGCGGCCGTCCTCGGTGCGCGAGAAGGGGACGCCCATGTGCTCGAACTCGTAGACGGTCTTGAGCGCCTCGTTGACGAAGCGCTCGATGATGTCCTGGTCGGCCAGGTAGTCACTGCCCTTGATGGTGTCGAACATGTGGGCTTCCAGCGAGTCCTCGCCCACGTTGGCCAGGGCGGCGGCGATGCCCCCCTGGGCGCCGCCCGAGTGCGAGCGCGTCGGGTAGACCTTGGTGATCACGGCGGCGGAGAGGCCGCTCTTGGCCACCTCCAGGGCGGCGCGCAGGCCGGCCAGCCCGGCGCCGACGATCACGGCGTCGATCTTGTGGTATCTTCTTGCTTCATCGATCTTCATGGTGTCGCTCCTTTAGACGGCCTTCAGGGTATAGAGCTTGATGATGGTCAGGGTGCCGACGAACAGCAGCACCACGCCCACGGTCAGCAGCAGGCTGTACCAGACCAGGCGCCAGGTCTTGCTCGACGTGTAGTCCTCCAGGACCGACCACACCCCGTTCAGCCCGTGGTACAGGGCGGTGATCAGGAAGGCGAACTGCAGCAGCGGGAACCACCAGCTCTGGGCCCGTTCCAGGACCTGCTGGTAGCTGACCGACCTGCCCGTGGTCAGGAAATGATAGGTGATGAAATGAAAAAGCAGCAGGATGAAGAGAATGACGGCGGAGATGCGCTGCAGCAGCCAGCCAAGCGAGCCCGAGCGCGACGTTTGCTTGAAGTTCTTGTCCATCAGACCCTCCCTAGAACGCATGGCGCAGGAGCATGTACGAGCCCAGCGCCCACAGGACGAAAGCCGCGGCGATCAGCGCGGTGAAAAGCTTCTTCTGCGCCAGCGAGCCCTTGAAGAAATCGACGATGATGATGCGCACCCCGTTGAAGGCATGGAACAGGATGACGCCCCACAGGCCGACCTCCAGCAGCTTGAACAGGGGGCTGCTCAGGAAGGTCATGACGTCGTTGAACGTTTTCTCGCCATGCGTCAGGCTGTTGATGACCCAGATGTGCAGGCACAGGTAAAAGATCAGCGCCAGGCCCGCCAGCCGGTGCAGGATCCAGGCCCAGGAGCCGACGAAGTTGTAGTAGGTAAAATCATAGAATCGCGTTCTTTTGTACAAGCTTCTCCTCCTTCTCTGCAAATAATTAAGAAAAAGAATTGTAGTATTTTAAAAAAATAACTTCAACCGCAATTTGACATTTGCCGGGAAAAAAAATATTTTATGGCCATGCATGCCAAGGCCGCCCCTGCCAACGCCGATCTCTCCCAGCCCGAAGTACTGGCCATGCGGCACATGCTCGACAAGAACCTCTGGTTGGTGCGCATCCGCTGGATCTACCCCCTCTTCATCATGGCCTTTTTCCTGGCCTACCGCTTCCTGGCCCGGAGCTCGCTGATCAGCCTGCAGGACGCGCTGCTGGTTTTGCTGCTGCCCGTCTGCGCCAACTTCCTATTCCGGCTGCTCCTGCGCAGGAAGGAAAAGACGGCCGGGCGGCCCCCCGAAGGGCCATCCGGCTACAACCTGCTGGGGCGCACAATTTCGCTCCAGCTCGGCTTCGATCTGCTGATCCTCGCCCTGATCATGCTTTTCTCGGGCGGACTGGAGAGCCCGGTCATCGCCCTGATGATCCTCTACATCATGATCTCCACCTTCCTGGTCGACTACCGCGGGGCCTTCCGCATCACCCTTGCGGCCATGGGGCTGCTCCTGGCCATTGCCCTCCTGCACGAAGGCCAGGCCTTCTTTTCAGGCCTCCGGCTCACGAGCCTGCTGGCCTTTTATTCCATGTTCGTCTTCACCTACTTCGTCTCCGGCTACCTGTCCAAAAACCTGCACGAGAAAGAGGAGCTGCTCAAGGAACTGCTGCGGCAGACCCGCGAGCTGTCGGTCACCGACGGGCTGACCGGGCTGTACAACCAGATGCATTTCTTCGAACTCCTCAATCGCGAGACCCGGCAAGCGCGGCGCCACAACATGAGCTACTCGCTGATCATTTTCGACGTCGATCACTTCAAGAACTACAACGACCATAATGGCCACCTGCGCGGCTCGGAGACGCTGCGGGGGATCGCGGCCATCATGAGGAAGAAGTTCCGCGCCTCCGACCTGCTGGCCAAGTACGGCGGCGACGAGTTCGTCATTATCCTGCCCCAGACCGACAAGGTCGGGGCCTACCTGGCCGCCGAGCGCCTGCGCGAAGGCATCGAGCGCGAGCCCTTTCCGGGCGCCGAGACCCAGCCGCAAAAGAAGATCACCATCTCCTTGGGTCTGGCCTCCTATCCCGAGCACGGTCTGGACGACAACGAGATCCTGACCCGCGCCGACAAGGCGCTTTACTTCGCCAAGGAATCGGGGCGCAACCGCTCCTTCATCTACCATGAAAACATCGAAAAAGAAATTGAAGAAATGGGCTGAGGAAAGGGTCCCGGAAAAGCTGCCCGGGACGGGAGGAGCGCATGGCCATTGAACGCCGCAGCGGCCTGCTGCTGCACATCACCTCGCTGGCCGGACCGTACGGCTGCGGCACTCTGGGACCCGAAGCCGGCGAATTTGCTGGTTTCCTCTCCGCCAGCGGCCAATCCTTCTGGCAGGTGCTGCCCCTGGGGCCCGTTTGTTCCCACTGGAATTTTTCCCCCTATTCGTCGCCATCGGCCTTTGCCGGCAACGAGTTGCTGATCGATCCGAGGCCGCTGCAGGCCCGGGGCTGGCTCGCCGCCGGCGAAATGCAAGAAGACGCGGCGGTTCCGGCGGGCGATTTTTGCGATCTGGGCGCCGCCGCCGCCGGCAACGCGGCATGGCTGGAAGCGGCCGCCCGGAGTTTCTTTGCTTCCGGCGATCGGCCGGACTCCGCCGCCTTTGACCGCTTTTGTTCCGCGGAAAAGCACTGGCTCGACGACTATGCCCTGTTCCGGGCCCTGGCCGACCGCTTCGGGACATTCCTGTGGACCGACTGGCCCGAGGACATCTCCCGCCGTCGACCGGCCGCCATTTCCCGCTGGCGCGACGACCTGCGCGGCGCCGTGCGCCGCCGGCAGTTCGAGCAGTTCGCTTTTTTTCAACAATGGCAGGCTTTGAAGGTGAGCGCCAACCGGCAGGGCGTGAGCCCCATCGGCGCC
>JAQUQF010000110.1 GCA_028749105.1 Acidobacteriota bacterium
GGTGTAGCCGACCCCCAGGACGTTCAGCCCGGTGTTCTTCTTGAACTCCACCACCTGGCGCACGTCGATCATCTGGGTGGAGACCGGGTCCTGCTGGGCCGTCTTCACCAGGTTGGTCTTGGAATTCAGCTTGACCAGGTACGGGAGGTCGGGATAGTCGTTGCCATAGAGGGAGATCAGGCCCAACTGGGTGGCGAAGACGCCGATCTCGGCCTGGTTGGCGATCTTGAACAGGTGCTCGGGGTCGGCGTCGTCGGCGGCGATGCCCTCGCCGTAGAAATCGTCATTCAGGTGCTCGATCTTCTGGTCGCCGGCGAACAGCATCAGCCGCCCCGACCCCAGGGTTATTTCGTCGTAGTTGTCCAGGTATTCATTGAGCGTCCCGTTGGGGACATCGGCCGGAATATAGTTTTTTTCTTCCATGTGAACCTCCTGACTCCATCATACAAGATAAAACAAAAAATTCAACCCCCGGCCGGCACTCACTTGTCGCTGAAGATCTTCAGCCATTGCTCCACTTCGCTCTGCGAGACGCGGGCATTCACCCGCTTCAGCGTCTCCTCCTTCTTCCCCTGCGATGCCGACGCCTTCTTCAGGGTGTAGTAGAACTCGATGGAGTTGACGGTGCGGGCTCCCTTTTCCCTGGCAAAGGTCTTCAACTCGCGGTCGGCGGTCACCAGGACGGTCTCCTTGACATGCTGGTAGTTCTCCAGGATGCGCTTGATCTCGTCGTCGGCCGTGAGGCCATAGCGGGGATAAATTACGGTCATCTTGGAATTGATGGGGTTGCGCAGCTCGCTCCCCTGCGGCTCGCCGTCAAAGACGACCGTGACCTTGGTGTTCTTGCTCTCCTGGAACTTTTTGATGATGGAGACCATCTTGCCGCGCGCTTCCGGGTCGCCGAGCGAAAAATCGGGGGCGCAGCCGATCAGGTTGTTGCCGTCGATGATGTAGGGCATTCAGATCTCGACCGACTCGCCCGGCTGCAGGATCAGCACCTCGCTGGCCGGCCCGACCAGTTTCTTGAATTCCTGCGGTGAGGAATGGATGGCGGGGAACGTATCGTAATGAATGGGCACGACGCGCGGGACGCCCAGCAGCCCGACGGCCCTGGCCGCCAGGCGCGGCGTCATGTTGAAGCGCCCGTCGATGGGCAGGAAGGCGATATCGGGGCGGTACATCTCCCCGATCAGCTGCATTTCCAGGGTCAGCCCCGTGTCGCCGGCGTGATAGACGGTCCTGCCGTCCATGGCGATGATGATCCCCGCCGCCGTTCCGCCCAACCCGGCGCTGTGGAAGGCGGGAACCAGCGAGACGTCGACGCCGGCCACGTTCACCGTGCCGCCGATGCCCATGCCCTCGGCCTTGATGTGTTTCTCCTGGGCGGCGAGCCCGATCTCGTGCAGGGCCACCAGAGTGGCCCCGGTCTTCCGGCAGATGGCGAAGCTGTCGCCCAGGTGATCGCCGTGATCGTGGCTGACGACGACGATATCGGCGCGATCGATTGATTGGGCTTGCAGCGAGGCCTTGGGGTTGCCGCTCAGGAACGGGTCGATGAAAACCGTCCGGCTCCCCTCGATCTTCAGGGCCGAATGCCCGAGCCAGGTGATCTTCATGTTTCCTCCTCAGCCTGGGGGCCAGGCCATGACCCGCCCGCCCAGCACGTGCAGGTGCAGGTGCAGGACCGACTGTCCGGCGTCGGCGCCGGTGTTGACCACGATGCGGTACTGCTCCAGCCCCGCCTGGGCAGCCGCCTTGCGGGCAGATGCCAGCAGGCGTCCCAGGAGCATGTCATCGTCCGCTTCATTCAGCGAACCGACGTGCCGGCGCGGCACCACCAGCAGGTGGACCGGGGCCTGGGGCTGGATGTCCGAGAAAGCGACGATTTCATCATCCTTGTAAACGAACGGGGTCGGAATGGCACCTTCGACGATCCGGCAAAAAATGCAGGGTTGCATGGATCTACTCCGCAATGATTGTAATCTCGGCGCCCAATTTTTGCAATTTCTCCGGCATGTTCTCATAGCCGCGGAACAACTGGTAGGAATTCTCGATGCGCGTCTCGCCTTCCGCCGCCAGGCCGCCGAGGACCAGGGCCGCCGATGCCCGCAGGTCGGTCGTCTTCAGCACGGTGCCGCGCAGCCGCGACCCGCCGCGGACCAGCGCCGCGTCCCCCCTGACTTCGATGTCCGCCCCCAGCCGGTTCAATTCACCCACGTGGCGGAAGCGGTCGTTGAAGATCGTTTCCCTAACGCTGGAGACGCCGTTGGCCTGGGTGAGCAGCGTGGTCAGCTGGGCCTGCAGATCGGTGGGGAAGCCGGGGTAAGGTTCGGTGACCACGTGCGCCGGGGCCAGCGGCGCTCCGCCCCTGACATGGAAGGCCTGGCCGCTGACAGCGATCTCGGCTCCCATGCCGGCCAGGATGTCCAGGAGGCTTTGCAGGTGCTCGGGGACGACGTCATCGACGAGGATATCGTTGCCGGCAAAGCAGCCGGCGATCAGGTAGGTGCCGGCCTCGATGCGGTCGGGGATGATGCGGTGGACGGCGCCGTGGAGCGACGTTCGGCCGCCGACGACGAATGTCCCTTCGGCCGGGCTGGAGATGTCGGCTCCCATTTCACCAAGCAGGGCGACCAGGTCGGTCACTTCCGGCTCCAGGGCGCAGTTGCGCAGCACGGTCGTGCCGTCGGCCAGGGCGGCGGCCATGAGCAGGTTCTCGGTGCCGGTGACGGTCTTGCCCGGGAACTCGAATTCAATGCCGCGCAGGCGGGCGCAGCGCGCCGACAGGTATTCGCCGTCCGTGCGTATCTCGGCGCCCATGCGCTCCAACCCCTGGAGATGGAAATCGATCTTGCGCTCGCCGATGGGGCAGCCGCCGGGCATGGCGACCCGGGCCAGCCCGTGGCGGGCCAGCATGGGGCCAAGCAGCAGGATCGACGCCCGCGTGGTCTGGGTGGTCTGGCGGGAAACCAGCGGCGAACGCAGCAAGGGCATGGCGACGCGGATGTCATGGCCGCTCATCTCCCCCTCGGCACCGATCTCGCGCAGGGCGGCGAACATGACCTTGATGTCCTCGACCAGCGGCACGTTGCTGAATTCGACCGTCCCCGGGCTGAGGCAGACGGCGGCCAGTTCCGGCAGCGCGGCGTTCTTGGCACCGGAGACAACGACACGGCCCGCCAATGGCCGGCCACCCTGGATCGAGATAATGATGTTATTCATAATGTAAAAACAAATCTGCGAGCGGGTTCAGCGGCTCGACAAGGGCAACACTATACAATTTCCCCAAACCAAAGTCAACAAATGCAGACGCAGGGGACCCTTGCCAACAACTGGCCGATTCTCTACAATGGCGGCGATGAAAACCAGACACTTCGCTCACGGAAAGGCCGGGAGATACCTGCGTCCGGCGGCCGTCCTGGTTTTGGTCATCCTCGCTTTCCCCGCCTGCTTCAGCTTCCGGGTCACCGTGCCCGCCGAACCCGAGTGCGTGCTTGGCGTCGTGGCCGTCGTGCGCAGCGAGCCGCAGGGGAGGAACTTCGAGGAGCCGCTCCTTGACGAGCCGGTCGTTGCGACCGACGCCGCCATCTACTCCCTGGTCAAGGTGCTGCAGGTGAGCAAGCCGCTGACCCTGCAGTGGCTGTGGTACTCCCCCGACAACCGGCTGGCGCGCCGCTCCAAAGCGGTGGAGATCAACGCCAAGAGCAGGTACCTGGCCTATTTCGCCGCCTGGGACAAGCTGGACAGTCCTTACTTTGCAGAAAAAAAGGGGAAATGGATCGTGATGATCACCGCCGACGGAAGTTTCCTGGCCAGGAAGGAATTCACGATTAATTAGGATCGTGGACGGCGCTCAGGACGGCGCGGCGCGTTTTCCGTGTCGACGCGGAAAATGTCAGTTTCTTCGCCGCTGCCTCTGCCCTGGCGAGGACAACGGCATCCCAGTCGCCATGAGGAGTCACAACGGCCACCGTGCCGTCGGCGGCGATCTCCAGCTCCAAGAACAGCCCTTCCGGGAGCCACTCCCCTTCGCCAAGCTGTTGGGGATCGAGCAGGTCGTCCGGGGCGACATCGCCCTCAATGCGAACGCGCCAAAGCGGCGGCGCGATCTCTGCCCGGAAGGCCAGAGGCGCGGCGGCCCGTCCAGTGGCCGCCAGGACCAGCTGCAGCGCGCCGGCGGCCGCACCCGCGGACCGGGAGCGGTACTGCTGCATCTCATTGATCGCGTGTCCCTTGGCCCGGGTCGGCGCAGCCATTGGCTGGGTCGCCGCGGATTCGGATGCGGCAAGCTTCGTCCCGCCCTCCTTGTCCTTTTCCAGCGGCGCCTCGACTCCGCCGACAACCCCAACTTCCAGTTTCCGGGAGTCTGTCACGTCGGAGGCGGCTTCCATTGCGGGCCTGGCCGATTGCAGTCCATCTTCCCTCAAGAACTCGGCAGCGGGCTCCGTTTGTCTACCGCCGGGGGCCGCGGGGAGCGGCCCGGGATCGCCCTGTTTGGCGGCGAGCGCCTTTTCGGTTTTCACGCCGTTGGCCGCTTCGGCCTGGTCTTTCCGGCCTTGCCCTTTCTCCTGGGCCAAGGGGGCCGCCTCGTCGGACTTTGCCGGCGGACGCCGGTCTTCCAGGGCGACGGCCTGTTCCGGCATTCCCCGCTCCGCGCCCCTTGCCGTTTCCACGCGGTTGCGGCCGAAATAAAAATACCCGATCAGGACGGCAACAAGGAAGACGGCGGCGATGCCGAACGCAGGCCGCAGGATCAGGAACCTCCGGGCAGGGCCCGGCAACAGACCCAAGGCTTCCTCAGCGGCGACCGGGGCGGAGTGTGGCCGGACGGTCTTCAGGGCGCGGCTCAGGAACTCCCGCGGGGCCTTCTCCCGGCTCCCCAGCATGTCGACGACCTCGACCAGCGCCACGCGGCACTCGCGGCAGCGGGCAAGGTGGGCCTCGACCTCCGGCCTTTGCCCGCTCTCCAGCGCCCCGTCCACGTAAGCCGCCAGAACCTCCGCGGCAATGTGCTCACTCATTGGCTTCCCCCTCCAGGGCATCCGCGACATCATCCCGGCTGAACCTCCGCCCGTCTTCCATCCCGGCCCGAATCTTTTTCAATGTGCGGGCGAGGAATTTGTAGGCCGAGGGCAGGCGGAGCAGCCGGCCCGCATCGCTGATCCTCATCCCCTGGAAATAAACCAGTTGGACGGCCAACCGCTCACGTTCCTCCAGAGCGTCGATCGCCCGGCCCAGATCGTCCTCCAGCTGGCGCCGGTGCTTCTGCCTCTCGCCCGCCGCCATTTCCGTTTCCGGGTTCTTCATGTCGGCCAGGATCTTCGTGTAGTCGGGCTCGCCGTCGATGGAGACCACATGGATCTTTTTCAGGGAGAAATCGCGACCGTATTTCGCGCGCAGGAAATCGAGCGCCAGGCGCCGTGCCACCACGGTCAGCCAGGTGGAGAGCTTGGCCTGGAAGGCGAAGCGGCGCAGCCGCTCGAAGCGGCCTTCGTGCAGCTTCTCCAGGACGTGGAGGTAGACGGCCATCTTCTCGTCGTAGTCGTCGGTATACTTGGCGATGGCCCGGTAGATGAAGTTCGAATACTCCAGGATGAACTTCTGCCAGGCGGCGGTGTCGCCCGCGAGGATCGCGTGCACCAGCCGCTCATCGCCGTCAGCAAACACACTCATGAATCCGATTATACCCAATAACACCCGCTGCCTGTCAAGCTCGCAGGAAATCCCCGTTATTGGGTCACTACTAAAAAAGGCCATTCTGCTGCTGGGATACGGCATGCACTCCACCTCAACGATGCATTGGATTAGACGGCAAAACGGGGGAAATTGACAGTGAGGCGCCAAAACGCTGTTGACTTTCGCCCCTGTTTTCCCGATAATCAGGGCGGGCACGGATCCCGCGGCTGGGACCTTCTGCGCCCGAGAGGAGATGACATGGAATACGCGGAAATCGGAATCATAGGCGGCAGCGGCTTCTACGACCTGGAAGGCCTGGAGGACGCCCACACCGTCCGGCTGCGGACCCCTTTCGGGGCGCCGTCGGAAAAGCTCATGCTGGGCAAGCTGAGCGGCCGTTCGGTGGCCTTTCTCTCGCGTCACGGCCATGGCCATCGCCTCAATCCCTCCGAGGTGAACTACCGGGCCAACCTCTACG
>JAQUQF010000111.1 GCA_028749105.1 Acidobacteriota bacterium
GCTTCTCGAACACATTTTTGAGGATGATGTTGACGAGAGAGTATTCCGCGTTCAGGTAGTCCCTGTCGGGTTCCCACCGGCTGCCCTGCGTGATGGCTTCCTCCTTGAACGGGACCACCCGCTCGAGGACCTGGTTCCCGCTGGCGTCGGTTCCGACAATCTTGGCGCGCGGGGCCATCATGTCGAAGGTCAACCCGTAGCCGCGGAACTTCTTGACCTTGCCGATCCCGTCGATGAGGATCTCGGGGGTCGAGTAGAGGAACGCCTCGCGGAGCTTCTCGTTCTGGTCGATCATGTCGTCCCAGTCGTAGGGATGAATGACCATGCCAAAAACGGGCATGTCGCTGTCGATGGCAATGGCCCCGCCGCGGGCCTGCAGCGCGAGCATCTGATGCAGGGCATCGAGGTGCTTGGGCGTCAGGGTCGAGACGACGGTTCCGGCCGGGACGGTCAGTTGCGTCGAGGTGAACGGGTCGTAGGTGAACCGGACGGGGGTCAGCGATCCCGTGCAGACGAACTTGTTGGCGAAATGCATATACATCTCGCGGCCGAAGTTTTCCCACACCTGCACTCCGGCTCCACCGAAGGAATCCAGGATCATCTCAAGCTGCTGCTGGAATTCCCAGTCATAGATGAAGTCGTTGATGCAGTAGTTCGGGCTGCGGCGAGCCGTGTGCCAGCCCGAGTAGGTTTCGGTCTTGAACCCGTACCCGAGCAGGTAGGCTTTGTACGTGCAGGGGTCGACGCCGGGGTCGTCCTGCCCGTTGGTGCCCGCGGCGCGGTATCCGGTTTCCTGTTCCCACCGGGTCAGGCCGGCCTGGTCGTCCATGCCGGGGTAGAAGGTGTGGACCTTGCGGACGTAGCCTTCGCCCAGCTTAAACTGGCCCGACTTCTGGATGTCGCGGTAGATCGACGGGGTTTCGCGGAGCATTTTCCGAATCACCGGGTCGAAGTTCTCGGAGATTCGGATCATGATCCGATTGAAGCTCTCGACAGAGAGCGGCATTGCGGCTGCGGTGGTCATGGTTTCCTCCATGATTAAAAGTTCAGGTTGATTTGTCACCTGCGAAATCTCGCAGGCGTCGGCCGGGGTGCCGAACAATCGCCCTGACTTTTAACGCAGCCTACGCGCCGCCGAGCAGCGGACTAGTCTCTACCGTTTACGTGCGGTGACGCCGGTCGAGTAGCCGGGATACGTCTACCCCGTCGAGACGGGGTGGCTCCGCGTTGCGCGGCATGAAATAAACGTTCAATTCCTTAACGCGACACAATCGAATACCATTGATCCAAAAAAGTCAAGCATAAAATTCAGACGGTTACCGGTTTGCGGATTCCTGGGCCATGACCGACCGGACGATGTCGGCCGCAGAGGCCCCGTCCTTGTGTTGGGCGGCCAGGTTGGGCGGGTTGGTTTCGCGGGAGTCGAGTCCGGGCCGGATGCCGTAGCGGTCCTTGAGTTCCTTCTCGAGGGCGACGCGGCGGGCCATTTCCTTCTTCCACATGGAGAGGTAGACGGGGGCGGTCACGCCGAGGATGAGGTGCTTGGACTGCTCGAGGGGGTCGTCCTTTGAGAACAGGTCGCGGATCTTGGCATGCATGATGGCCACGACCTTGTTGTACCCCTCGTTGCCGGGGATGGGGTTCAGGATGAAGTGGCCTGCCTGCAGCACGGCTTCCGACGCCGCCTTGAGCATGGCCTGCCGGCCCATGCTGTCGGCCATGGCATGCTGCTTCTGCTGCTCGGCGTCAAGCTGGCTCTTGATCTCGCTGTGTCGGGCAAGCTCCATCTGCTTGAGGCGTTCGATGTGGTCGTAGTTGGCGAGCAGCGGGACGATCATCGGCGAGGCGTCCGGTGCCTTTTCGTCGATGATTTCGGCGCGCTTCTTCGGGGTGGCCTTGATGAGTTCGGCGATGGTGTCGTCGTCGATCTCCCATTCCTTGGCCGTGGCCTTTACCTGCTCGATGAGGGCGTTCTGCTGGGCGGCGTACTTGGCCTGAAAACGGGGGTCGGCCTCGAGCGAGAACCGGCCGATCTTGTCGTAGGCTTCGTTGAGCTTGGCCTGAAGGGACTGGACCTGCTTCTGCGCCTCGAGGATCTGCTCGGGGGTCTGGCCGGCCGGCTGGGCCGGCTGGGGCTGGGCCTCGCGGGCCTTCTTGAGGTCGTCGCGGGCCTGGTTGAGTTCGGCGCGCAGGGCCGCGAACGCATGGCGGGTCTTCTGGTTGGCATTCTTGATGTCGTCGGGTTCTTCCGGGGCGGGCTGACCGTCGGGCTTGGTGGCCGGCGCGGGCACGGCATCCTTGATGCCGAGTAAGGACGCGGGCACTTCGACGTTGGAAAGGTCCACTTCCCCTTCTTCGGGTTTGGCCGGGGCCGGGGCCGCGGGGGCCGGCGCCGGGGCAGCCGGGGCCGCGGGTTTGGCCGGGGCCTGTGGGGCCGGCGAGCGGTTCATGACTTCATTGAGGATGTCGCTGGCGGCCTGACTGGAGCTTTTGCCTTCATCGGTTCCCATTTTCCGTCCCTTTCTGTTCCGGGTTGTTGTTCTGCGGGTTTTCGAAGTACGAGACTGGTTCCGGGGCGTCCGTCACGATGGACTTGTGGAGCGTGACCATCCGGTCGAGGGCCTCGTCGTATCCGGTCTTGATGCCGACGAGGGTGAGGGCGGTTTCCGACCTGATCCTTTCGGGGTCTGGCAGTTGGATTCGCCCTTCGTTGCGGACGAGGGCGATGACGAGTTCGGTCATGGGGTTGTCGCGCCATTCGAGGTATTTGGCGCGAAGGTCGGGGTTCGTCTGGATCTCGGCGATGGTCCTCATGGCTCTCCTTTTTTCAGGTCGGCTCGGGTTCAGCCGGCTCGGGTTGCACGATGCCCTTGCGCTGCAGGTCGGCGGCGGCCTTCATGTCGGACAGCCGCATGGAGTGGATGGCCTTGGCGGTCCTGATCTCGTTTTGCTTGATCATATTGGCCATCTTGACTTCGAAGTTCTTTTGGATTTCGGCGAGCTTGGTCTGCGTTTCGCGGTCGGCCATGACCTGCTGGGCCTGTGCGACAAGCTGCTGCTGCTGCTGCTGGGCCTGCTGGGCCTGCTGGGCCTGCGCCTGGGCGATCTTCTGCATTTGCTGAAAGACCTTGGCGAGTTCCTTGATCTGGCCTTCCATGACTTGGACCTGCCCCTTGCGCGAGGGGTCGCGGGCGAATTCCTGCAGGTGCTGGGAGAGGTGCTGCAGGCCGATCTGCATGGCGGGCAGGGCCATCTGCAGGTTGACTTGGCCGGGGTTCTGCATGAAGGCCGAGGCGATTTCCATCAGCTTGGGCAGGTGGACGAGCCAATGGATCGCGTGGGGCTGGTCGACGCCGACGACGACCTGCTGGCCGGCCATGATGTCGTTGTTTTCCAGCATGGCCAGCGAATGCTCGGATGTCGGAATCTGGTCGCGGCCGGCCTCTGGCAGGTAGCGGTTGACCATGGTCTGGCCGACGAGCGAGGCGACGCGGTCGCGCATGGCGTTGCGCCTGCCGATCTCGTCCATGGCCCCGGCCATGGAGACGAGTTCGCGGGTGACCATGTCGTGCATGACGGCCGAGCCGTTGCCGATGGCGCGCATGGCCTTGACGCGGGCGGTCTTGGGGTCGAGTGCCTCGCTGGGTACGCCGCGCTTTTTGCAGCGGTCCCGGAACGCCTTGGCTTCCTCGTAGCCCGGTGCCTCGCTGGGGTAGCTGGGGTTGGCGAGCCGCCTGAACATTTCCTTGTGCAGGGCGTCGAGGTGCAGGTAGTGGATGGAGATCTGGTTTTTCTCGAGCTTGGCGGCCTTGCGTTCCTCGGTGGTGACTTCGGTGGCCGTGCGCTCGGGGAGTTCCGGTCCTTCAAGCTGCTTTTTGTAGACGCCGGTGTTGTTGTTCAGGATCTGGTGGAGCATGTTTCGGACGCCGATCAGGCCGGTGAGGTTCGGCGCGAAGGTATGCTGGATGGCGCGGAATCCCGACGGCAGGATGGTGACGGGTCCGAGCCGCATGACGTTGACCTTCTGCGCGCCTCCGGTGGTAGGCTCGAGGATGAAGCTGCTGGACATGCTCGCGCCGTCGACGGTCGAGTTGATGAAGCGGTTGGAAAGCTCGACGTGGGGGTATATCCGGTGGCCGAGCCCCTTGACGGACTTGAAGTAGCCGTCCCCGATGTTCCACATGAAGAGGCACAGGGCCTGCTGCATGGAGTCGTACTCGTCCTGGCCGACGTAGAGGTAGCCGGGGAGTTCCTCGTCCTCGTAGATGATGTGGCGGCTGACCTTGCCGCTGTATTCCTTGACCAGAAGCTGGATCACGCGGATGGGGTTGCAATAATTTTCCGAGGCGGCGAAGTCGTTGTTCTTAAGCTGCTGCTGCAGGGATTCGATCAGGGTCCCCTGGAACCGGCCGTCGGCGTTCTCGGAGTTCTTGGCCGACCTGATGATCACTTCCCGGATGAGGTCGGTGGACCAGCCGGCCTCGGCGGCGAGCCGGGTTGCTTTTTCGTCGGCGATCTTGGCGTACAGTTCGTGGGCCTGGTAGCTGTGGCGTATGCCGATCAGCTCGATCTGGCCGATGGCGGCCTTGCTGTTGGGCGGCACGAGCATGGAGGCGCGCTTTGCGGCCTGCGGACGCCAGTCGTACCGGTCGGTCCAGAACATGGGGCCGATGCCCGTGACGAGCATTTCCTTGGTGCAGAGCATGCGGTTGTAGAAGTAGTCGGGCCAGTCCATCACGGCCCTGGTGTATTCCTCGGCGATGATGTCGTTGTAGTTGATGCCGGGGCGTTGCGGGTCAACGTCAAGGCCGCAATCGACGGTGATCAGGCGCGGCACTTCCATGTCGAGTTCCCAAATGCTGGCGGCGTTGGTGTCGATGATGGATTCGGCCTCGCGGAAGTTGACGTTGCTGCGCCATTTTTGGGCGTTGGCCTCGAGGTCCGATGCCCGGTACGGCGGGTTCCCGTCGATTAGCCCTTGGATCTTCGTCCGGTACCGCGCGGCTTCAGCGTCTGCGTCCTTGATGCTGACATAAAGCTGGTAGGCCGCGGAGCAGTCCTTGATCCGTGACTTCGGGGCGCGGCCGGTGGGCGTCAGGGTCTGGATCGGGGCGTTGGGGTCCGGTGTTTCCATGGGGCGGGTTCTCCCTATTGCGCCGCGGCCGGCTCCAGGGCTGAGGCGGCCATTTCCGCTTTCCAGCAGAAGGCGGGGAACACGCCGTTCAGCGGGTGGGGCGGGTGCTTTGAGTGGAGCGTGGCGTAGAGGATGATGCCGTCCTGCTCGCAGACGCCGAGGACGGGGTCAAACTTGGACCGCCTGCCGGTCCATGCGCCGATCCATTGGTCGGCCCCGTTGCAGGTCAGGCATAGGGTGCGGTTGTTGAACTTGCATGACGCGCAGGTTTCGGCGCGGCCGAGGGCCTCGTCGCCGTCGACCTTGGCCATGCCGGCCTTCAGCCGCCAGCCGAGCAGGTAGGCGTTGGTGGCCTTGTTGACGTGGTAGAGCGTGATGGCGCGGGGTCCGATCTTCCGGTCGTCGGGCAGGTCTATCGCAAGCTCGGGGGACACGCTGAAGGCGAGGCTTGTTTCGATCTTCTGCGCGAAGTCGGACGGGATCGGGAGGTCGTTGGCGCGCCGGTGGGCGATGCATTGCGCGATGAGGTCGTCGATGTTCTTCTTGCTGGCGGTCCACATGCCGGTGTCAAGGTCGCGGTAAATCCAGCCTCCAGGCGGCTCCATGTTCCGGTTCTTGAGGCGCGGGTAGATCGGCATTCCACTCCCTTTCATCAATGGGGTCATGTGCTACACCTTTCGAGGCTACATGTCAAGCATATTGTTCGGCATACGCCTGTTCCGGCGTCTCGGAGTAGGTCTTGTCCGGGTCGTCGAGTTCGTTGTGAGGGTAGCTCTGTCCGTATTCCATTGACCGGTCAGGATCAACCCCCGGTGCAATGCCAAGCCGCTCGCGGACAAGCTCCGTGAGAACGACCTTGCTGTCGGCGTCGTCGGGGCTTTTCCCGGTGCGGCCCTTCATGGACGACTTCGGCTCCACGCAGACGGGGTTGATCTTCTCGAGCAGGAGCCTGGAGCAGAAT
>JAQUQF010000003.1 GCA_028749105.1 Acidobacteriota bacterium
CCGCTTTGCGCCAGCAGTTCGTACCCCCTGGCCACCGCCTCCTCCAGGTCACGGACAGTGGCCAGCAGCGCCCCCAGGCCCGCCAGCTGGCCGGCGATCAGCGGGGCGGCTTGCCCCATGAGCAGGACCTTGCGCGCCCTTTGCCGCAACGGCTGCTCCAGCGCGGAAAAATCGGACCCCTTGTCCTTGCCCCCGAGAATGACGACCAGATCACCGCCGAAACTGCTGACCGACTTGAGCGCCGCGTCGATATTGGTGGCCTTGGAATCGTTGATGAACTCGACCCGGCCGATTTTCCCGGCCCCTTCCATGCGGTGCGGCAGACCGCGGAAGCCGGCCAGGCCGGTTTCGATTTCGGCGGCCGTCAGGCCGACTTGCCGGCAGGCCAGGGCCGCGGCCATGATGTTTTCCAGATTGTGCAGGCCGCGCAGGGGATTGTTGCGCAGGGAGACGGTCTCCTTGGTCTTGCCCATGTTCAGGACCAGGTCATGCTCCTGGATGCAGGCGCCGCGGGCCATGACGCGGCTGGCGGAGAACCACCAGGTTTTCCCCAGTCCTGTCTTGCCGCTCTCGCGCAGCAAGGGATCGTCGGCATTCAGCACCGCACAATCGCTCCGCTTCTGGTTCTCGAACAGCTTGAATTTGGCGGCCGCGTATTCCGCCATGGAGGGGTAACGGTCGAGATGATCGGGAGTGATATTGAGCAGCACGGCCACGCCGGGCCTGAAGCGGACCGTCTCTTCGAGCTGGAAACTCGACAGCTCGAGCACCACCAGGGAATCGGCGGCAATGGCGGCGACTTCGGAAATGAACGGCACGCCGATGTTCCCGGCCAAATGGCTGTGGCGGCCGCCGGCTACAAGCAGATGCTGGATCAGGCTGACCGTGGTCGACTTGCCATTGCTGCCGCTGACCGCGATGATGCGCGCCTTGACGTGGCGGGAGGCGTATTCTATTTCAGAGATCACCTCGGTCCCGCCCCGGCGCAGGTCATCGAAACGGGGGCTCTTGCCGTCAAAGCCCGGGCTCATGATGACCAGCCGGCTGGAGGCGAGCTCAGCGAACTGTTCGGCTCCGGTCAGGAAGCGCACGCCGCGCCGGGCAAACTCGCGCTGCCGCTCCCTGTCGGCGATCTCGCCGTCGGTGAAGAGCACCAGCGGGGCGTCGGGCTCCCGTTTCAGCAGGAACTCCAGCACGGCCTGCCCCGTTTTCCCGAAGCCCAGCACGGCGACCGTCCGCTTATCCATGGGTGAACTCCGCGATGGCCCTTTCCAAGGCCATGCCCCGCGACCCCTTGAACAGGATCGCCCCCTCCTTCCATGGATGCAGTTCCTTGCGCAGGAAGCTCCCGGCCTCGGCGGCGGTGGCGAAGCAATGGAGGCGGGCGGCGGGAAATCCAGCCTTCCGGGCCGCGGCGGCGATCGCCTCGGCCCGCGCGCCGACGGTCATCAGCAGGTCAAAACGGAGGCGGGCGAAGAACCGGCCCGCCTCGCGGTGATAGGCGAGTTCATTGCGGCCGAGCTCCAGCATGTCGCCCAGGATGGCCGCCTTTTTCTGGCGATACTCCCCGTCCACCCACTGCAGTGTGCGCTTGAGGGCCTCGGGGTTGGAATTGTAGGTCTCATCGATGATGGTGAAGCGGCCCTGGCGGCGGACCTGGCCGCGGCCGATCACGGGATCCAGCCCGGCCAGGGCCTCCTGGATCTCGAAGTCCTTCATCCCCAGGCGCTGGGCCGCCAGGATGGCGGCGAACAGGTTCTCTATCTGGGTGCGGCTGACCAGCGGCGCGAAGAATTCCTCCTCGATGCCGAAGAAATCGATGCGCAGCCGGCTGCCGCCCTTTTCCCGGACCACATCCTTCAGCACGATCTGATTGCCCTTCGGGCGGCTGCCGAAGAATACCAGCTGGCCGCGGCAACCGGCCACGGCCCGGCGCAGCCGCATCTGGTCGCCGTTGACGAAGGCGCAGCCGTCGGCGGCGAGGTGGCCGAGGATCTCCGCCTTGGCCCGGGCCGCGTTGGCCACGGTTCCCAGGAACTCCAGATGCACGGGAAAAACGTTGAGCAGGACGGCGATATCGGGCTTCAGGATCGCCGCCAGGCGGTCGATCTCGCCGATGCCCGGGTCGCTCATGGCCAGCTCGAACACGGCCGCTTGTTCGCGGCCGCTCAGGCGCAGCAGCGAGAACGGCAGGCCGATCCAGTTGTTCCAGTTCTGCGGCGAGCGGAAGCAGCGGAATTTATGGGAGAGGATCTGGAAGAGGAATTCCTTGGTCGTGGTCTTGCCGGCGCTGCCGGTGATGCCGACATACTTGGTCGCGCGCTGCTTGTGGCGCACGTATACGGCCAGGTCCTGGGCGGCGCGCAGCGGGTCGTCGACGCGCAGGAGCGGCAGCCGCGTTTTTCCGGCAGCAAAGCCGCGGCGGACCACGGCGCCCGAGCCGGGGACGGAAGCCAGCTGGCGGACATGGTCGTGTCCGTCGCCCCTGGCCGAGCTCAGGGCAAAGAACAACGATCCGGACTTCACGGCCCGGGTATCGAACTGAAAGTCCCTGAACGTCTGCCGGACGAAGGCGCGCTCCACGGTGCCGGAGACGGCGGCGGCGATCTCGGCCAGGCTCAGTTCAGGCATTGCGCCCCCCCATGATCTCCCGCACCACCTCGAAATCGTCGAAGTGGACGGTGCGGTCACGGAAAATCTGGTAGTCCTCGTGGCCTTTGCCGGCGATCAACACCACGTCGCCCTTGCCGGCCAGGCCGAGGGCCAGGGCGATGGCCCGGCGCCGGTCAGGCTCGACGTGGAAAGCGGTGAAGCCGGGGTCGAAGCCGGCCGTAATGTCGGCGATGATGGCCTGCGGGTCCTCCTGGCGCGGGTTGTCGCTGGTCACCACCACTACATCGGCATGGCGGCAGGCGACACGCGCCATGCGCGGCCGCTTCGTCTTGTCGCGCGAGCCGCCGGCGCCGAACACCAGGACCAGCTTGCCGCCGGTGATCTCGCGGAAGGACTTCAGCAGGTTTTCCAGGGCATCGTCGGTGTGGGCGTAATCCACCACGACCAGGAAATCGCCGGCATGGGCGATACTGGCCCGGCCGTGCACCGGCAGGAACGATCCCAGCGCGGCCGCGATCCTGTCGACTTCAATGCCCATGACCAGGGCGGAACTGACGGCGGCCATGATGTTCAGCAGGTTGAAGCGGCCCAGCAGCCGGCACTGGAACTCGACCTTGCCGCGCGGCGTCTGCAGCACGGCCCGGACCCCGTCCATGCCCAGGCTGTACTTCAGGGGCCGGATGTCGGCCGGCTCGGAAAAGCCATAGGTGATGTAGCGGCAATTCAGCTCGCGGATGACGCGCGGCCCCATGGGGTCATCGCCATTGACAATGGCCCAGTGGTCGCTGCCGAGCTTCCTGAAGAGAGAGAGCTTGGCATCGAGGTAGTTTTCCATGGTGCCGTGAAAATCAAGGTGATCGCCGGAGAACGAAGTGAACACCGCCTGGGAGAAGGCGATGTCGTCAACGCGGTGCAGGCTGAGGGCGGCCGAGGAGACTTCCATGACCAGGTTGGCGCAGCCGGCCTGGAGAGCGTCGGCCATGAAGGCGAACAGCTCGGGCGCCTCGGGCGTGGTCAGCTTCGTCGGTTTGGCCTGGCCGCTGAAGTTCATCCCCAGCGTGCCGATGGCCGCCGTGCGCACGCTGCCATCGAGAAGCGCCTGGATGAGGGCAACGGTGGTCGTCTTGCCGTTGGTGCCGGTAACGCCGATCACATGCAGGCGGCGCGAAGGATCATCATGGAAGCGGTTGGCCATGGTGCTTAGGGCCCTGCGGTCGTTTTTCACCTGCACCCAGGTGACGCGCGGCTGCGCCTGCGACGGCGGGTGGACCGAGACAATGGCGCTGGCGCCGCGGGCCACGGCATCGTCGACATAGGCGATCCCGTCCTTCTGGAACCCCTTGATCGCCACATAGCAGCCATCCTTGCCGACCTGGCGCGAGTCGAGCTCGATGCCGCTGACCGGGACATGGAGGTCGCCGCGCCAGCTCAGCGACTCATGGATGTTGAGCAGTTCATCAAGATATTTCATAGGACAATCTCGTTCTGGGCGGGCAATCCGGGAAAGATCCCGAGGTGCAGCATGATCTTCTCGGCGATGGTCTTGAAGACCGGCGCCGCCACGTCCCCCCCATAATACATTCCCTTCGGTTCGTCGATCACTACGAACATGGTCACCCGCGGGTCGCGGGCCGGGAAAAAGCCGCCGAAGGAGGATACATAACTCGCGACATATCTCCCGGCTTTGATCTTTCGGGCCGTTCCGGTCTTGCCGGCGATCTCCAGGCCGCCAATGCCGGCCTGTTTCCCCGTGCCGCGGCTGACGACAGAGGTCATGATCTCGGTCAGCAGCTCGCCACAGTCGGCGGAAAGCACGCGCGGGCGTTCCGGCGCGGCACTGGACGCGTCCAGGCGCAGGATCTCGGGGCGAACATAAAAGCCGCCCGAGGCCGGCACATTGAAGGCGGCGGCCATCTGCAGCGGCGTCACCGCGATCTCATAGCCGAAGGAGAGGAAGGCCAGCGAGACGGCGCTCCATTCCTGCACCGGGTGGAGGATGCCGTTCTCCTCGGCCGGCAGCCGGATGCCGGTGCGGCGGCCGAAACCGAAGTTGTCGATGGTGCGGAAATACTTCTCACCGCCCAGGCGCAGCCCGACCTGCGCGGCGCCGATGTTGCTCGACTGCACGATGATGTCGTCGAAGGAGAGGGAGGCGAATGGATGGACGTCGGTGATCTGCCGGTTGTGGATGGTATAGACGCCATTGTGGCAATCGAAGGTCTCCTGGCGACCGCAGGCGCGGTTTTCCAGGGCCGATGCCGCCAGCACGATCTTGAAGGTGGAGCCGGGGTCATAGAGGAATGAGATCGCCTTGTTCTTCAACACCGCCTGGGGAGTGTTCCAGATGGCCTCCGGGTCGTAATCGGGGTTGCTGGCCATGGCCAGGACCTCGCCGCTGCGGCTGTCGATGACGATCACGGCGCCGCCGGCGGCCTGGTACTTCTCGACCGTGGCCGCCAACTCCCGCTCGACAAAGAACTGCAGGTCCGCATCGATGCTCAGGTGGATGTCGCGGCCCGGCACCGGCTGCTCCAGGTAGTTGAACTGGAAGATCCGCTTGCGGGCGTCGATGAGGACTTTCAGCCGGCCGCCGCGGCCCTTGATCTCGGCGTCCAGGCTGGTCTCGATGCCCCCCAGCGCCTGTTCGTCTATGCCCACGCCGCCGAGGACGTGCGAAGCGAGCCTTTTCTGCGGATACACCCGGCGGTACTCATCAAGGAAATCGATTGCCCCCGCCGTTTCCGCGCTGGAAGCCAGCGGCAGGACCTTCTGGTATTCCTCGTCGGTCAGCTTGCGCTTCAGCCAGATGAACTTTTCGCCACGACGGATGCGCTTGGCGATGGCCACCTTCTGGGCGCCGGAAAGCGGCAGCCGGGCGCAGAATTTATTGAAGACCGCGAGGGAATGGGCGTTGTCCTTGTTGCTGATGAATGCCGACTTCGACTGCAGCGAGATGGCCAGGATTTCGCCGTTGCGGTCGGTGATGGTGCCGCGCTTGGAATGGAGTTCCTCGACGCGATGGGTCTGGGCCTTGACCTTGGCCTTGTAGGTCGCATAGTTCAGGACCTGCAAGTCGAACAAGCGGAAAGCGATCATGAATATCCACATGAAAAAGAAAATGCAAATGGCGAAGAAGCGCTTTTTCCCTTGGCGGTTAGCGGTCATCGCTGCGCTCCACGACCTTGATGATCTGGCCGGCTTCGGGGTACTGATAGCCCAGTTCCTCGCGCGCGACCCTCTCCATGCGCTCCAGGCTGAGCAGCCCGGCTTTCTGCGCCAGCAGGGAATCGATCTCCAGGCGCAGGCGCGCCTCGGCCAGAAGCAGCTCGTGCTGCCGGTAGCCCAGGTCCACGATCTTCAGGTTCAGGCTGGAGTAGGTGAACAGGACGAGGAAAATGAAGAAAGCGAGGACGGCCAGGCGGAGGCCATTCCTGTTCCTTTCCCTGCGATTCATGCCACCTCCAGCGCCCGCAGCTTCGCCGAGCGCGAGGCGAGGTTCTCCTCGACTTCGTCGCTGCCGGGAACCGCGGGAAAGGGCTTGATCAACTCCGCCTTGCCCAGGCGCTGCAGCTGCTGAAAGGCGTGCTTGACCAACCGATCCTCGAGCGAATGGTAGGTGAGGAAAACCACGCGGCTGCCCGGGAGCAAATGCCCGGGGATCTTCGCCAGCCAGGCGTCAAGCCCCTCGAGCTCGCGGTTGACGAAAATCCGTAGGGCTTGAAAAACCCTGGCTGCCGGGTGCACCAGCCCCGGACGGGGGTGCCAGCGGGTGATCTCCTCGACCAGCCGCCGTAGCTGCGCCGTCGAGCTCCAGGGGGTGAACAAGCGCTTCTCGATGACGGCCTTGGCCAAACGCCCGGCCCCGGGCACCTCGCCATAGCGGGAGAAGATGCCCGCCAGCTCGGCCTCGGGGAAGGTATTGAGCACGTCGGCGGCGGTAAGCCCGGATGCTTCGGGATTCTTGCGCATGTCGAGCGGCCCGTCGACGCTGTGGGAAAATCCGCGCCGGCCGTCCTTCAGCTGCACGGTGGAGATGCCCGGATCGACCAGGACCCCGGAGACGTTCAGGCGGCGGCAGTCGAAATCCTCGAAAAGGGAGAGATAGTTCCCCAGATGAAAACGGACGCGCCGGCCAAAATCCCGCAGGTTCTCGCCGGCCAGGGCCAGGCTTTCCCCGTCCTGATCGATGGCGATCACCCGGGACGTGGCAAAGGCGGCAAGGATATGGCGGGAGTGCCCGCCGCCGCCCACCGTGCAATCGACAAAAAGCTTTTTCCGCGTGCCGGCGAATATGGCCAGCACCTCTCTATTCATTACGGGGTAGTGCTGGAAATTCATTGAGCAACCTCGAGACCCGGAGCATCTTTTCGTCGCTGAACAGGCCTCCCATATAGCGCGCCTCGAAGACCTCCTTGTTCCAGATCACCAGGTAGTCGATCTTGCCCAGTATCAGCAGGCTGCTCTCGAGTTTGCTGGCAGCCCGCAGGTCGGGCGGAACCAGGATGCGGCCTTTGGAATCGATCTCGGTCTCCGTTCCCCAGTAACTGGAGCGGCTGACGAACTCCTCCATGTCGGGATCGCGCATGGGAATGGCGGCGATCTTCTTCTCGATCGCCTGCCAGACATTCATGGGATAGAACAGAATATGGTCGCCATTGACCGAGGTCAGGTAGACCTCCCGGCCATGACCCTGCTCCAGGACAGAGAGGTATTTGGCAGGGATCTTGACCCGGCCGCGATCATCGATCTTGGCGATATAGCTGCCCCTGAATCGTTCATTCATCCCATTTTGTCCCATTTTCTCCCACATAGTAATATATATAAACACATATTGTCAAGGAAAAATTTTAAAAAAAAATCCAAAAAATCCGACTTGACACGCTACATTTAGCGCTTTATAATCGGACATCAACTAGATTTAAGGTCAAGGAGAAAGGAATGGAGAATTTCCCCGAAAATGCATTGAAGATCCTGCGCGCCCGCTATTTCAAGAAAGACGAGAAGGGCGCCCTGGTGGAGAGCCGGCCTTCCGAGCTGTTCCGACGCGTATCCCGCTTCATCGCCCAGGCCGAAAAAAGCGACGCCGACAGGAAGCTCTGGGAGGAGAAATTTTTCCAGGCCATGATGCAGAAGGATTTCATGCCCAACTCCCCCACTCTGACCGGAGCCGAGCGGCAGATGTGCCTCTCCGCCTGCTTTGTCCTGCCCATCGAGGACTCGCTTGACGGCATCTTCGAGACGGTAAAGAACGCCGCCCTGGTCCACAAGGAGGGCGGCGGCACGGGCTTCGACTTTTCGCGCATCCGGCCGGCCGGCAGCTTCGTGCGCAAAACGCAGGGAATCGCCTCGGGCCCGGTTTCGTTCCTGAAAGTGATCGATGCCGGCACGGAGGCGGTCAAGCAGGGGGGCACGCGTCGCGGCGCCAACATGGGGGTGCTGCGCGTCGACCATCCCGACATCACGCACTTCATCACCATGAAGCGCGACGGCATCACCGCCCAGAATTTCAACATCTCGGTGGCCGTCACCGACGCCTTCATCAAGGCCATCCACGACAAGACCCCCTACGACCTGATCAACCCCATGGACGGCTCGGTCGCCGGCCAGGCCAACGCCCAGGAGATATTCGACCTGATCGTCGACTCGGCGTGGAACAACGGCGACCCCGGCCTGATCTTCATTGACAAGGTCAACCGCCTGAACCCGACCGCCGCGCAAGGCCCCATCCGCGCCACCAACCCCTGCGGCGAGCAGCCGCTTCACGACTACGAGGCCTGCAACCTCGGCTCGATCAACCTGCTGAACCTGTACGACGGGAAATCGGCCGACGGCATCGACTGGGAAAAGTTCCGCACCATCATCCAGCTGGGCATACGCTTCCTCGACGATGTCATCGACGTCAACCTCTACCCGCTGGAAAAGATCGACAAGATGGCCAAGGCCAACCGCCGCATCGGCCTGGGGGTCATGGGTTTCGCCGACCTGCTGATCCGCCTGGGCACCGCCTACAACAGCGAGGAAGCCCGGGCCCTGGGCCGGAAACTCATCTCGTTCATGAAAGAGGAAGCGGTCAGCGCATCACGGCATCTGGCCGAGACCCGCGGCAGCTTCCCCAACATCGAGAAATCGGTTTACAAGGGGACGAAGATGCGCAACGCCTCGGTGCTGACCATCGCCCCGACCGGGACGATCTCGCGCATCGCCGGCTGCTCCTCCAGCATCGAGCCGATCTTCGCCTTCGAGGTGATCTCGAAGATCCTCGACAGCGAAATCCGCGACATCCATCCCCTCTTCAAAGAATGGCAGGAAACGCATCCCGGCGCCGTTCCCCCGGCGTATTTCGTCACCGCCCAGGAGATCGCGCCCAGCGACCACCTGAAGATGCAGGCGGTCTTCCAGGAATATGTGGACAGCGCCGTTTCCAAGACCATCAATTTCCCCAATGCCGCGACGCGCGAGGAGATCGCCGCCGCCTACCTGCAGGCCTTCGCCATGGACATCAAGGGCATCACCGTCTACCGCGACGGCTGCCGGGCCGTGCAGGTGCTGAACAAGGCCGGCGAAGACAAGCCGAAACCCATGGGCCGCCCCGAGGCCATCCCCTCCACCACCCACAAGATCTCCACCGGCCTCGGCAACCTCTACATCACGGTCACCTACTTCAACAAGAAGCCCTTCGAGGTATTCGCCTCCATCGGCAAGAGCGGCTACTCGACGATGGCCGACGCCGAGGCCATCGGCCGGCTGATCTCGCTGGCGCTGCGCAGCGGCATCTCGACCGAGGAAGTGGTCAACCAGCTCAAGGGCATCGGCGGCGCCGAGCCGATCTTTTCCAACGGCCAGCTGATCCAGTCCATCCCCGACGCCATCGCCAAGGTGCTGGAGACCCACGTCGGCAAGGTCAATACCCATCACCAGGACTTCAGCGCCCTCAACTGCCCCATCTGCGGCAGCAGCATCAGCGACGAGAAGTGCCCCACCTGCGCCAACTGCGGCTGGTCGAAGTGCAACGGGGTGTGAGCGCGCACAGCCCCGCCCGGACCCGCGGGGTCACATCGGGTAAGGATCGCTCGAGGAAGCTTCTGGCGAGTCCAACGGGGAATCGTTTTTCAGCGCCGACAACAGGGTTTCCCTGCCGGCAGGAGAAGAAGCGGCCTGAGCCAGATGGGCGAAGCGCTCGCTCAGGAGATCAAATTCCTTGAGTCCTCCTGACGGCAGCGGACCGCCGAAAAGCCCCGCGTAAAGTTCTTTCAGTTCAGCGACCGCCTGCTGCAGCCATGCCGCCTGCAGGCGGATCGTCTCGCCGCCCCCCGCCCCTTCCAGGAAGCTCCGCAGACGGCTGGAAAGCTCCACCTTGGCGGCGATGGTTTTATACAGCCTGGCGGTGAAATCGAAGAACCCGCTCATCTCATTGGCGGCGAACTCCCTTGCCTTCAGGTAGAGGGCGGCCTTGCTGAAATGGGCCGCGATCTCGCGGGGATCGCCCTGCCGGGAATACGGGGCCAGCAGCGGGTCTTCGAAAAGATAGCGGCAATGGGAGTATGGCAGCCGATGCTCGGCCTGGGCCAGAAAGGAAAAGACGCGGAACAGGTCAGGCTCATCGCGGCTCAATGCCCAGCGGCTGAATGATGCCGGGCCGGGCAAGCGGCCGCTCCAGAGCAGGCACCCGGCCTGAAAATGGAGCAGGGCCGCCCCTTCCGGCAGGCACGTCTCCCCATCGTCCTGGCCTGCGGCCAGCATGATTCCCGCCAGCTTCCCCGTGCGCACCGCCGCTGCCGCGGCCTCGATGCGCGCCATGGCCGCGCGCGTGTCGGGGAGGAAGCGATCCCGCTCGCACAGGAGCGGGCACAGTACCTGCTGGACGTGGTGCGCCTTGAACGGCAGGATCACGGTCTTGAAATAATCACCCCGCCCGGGCCCGGGTCCAGCTTCCCGGTTCAGCACCAGGACCCCGCCGGGTATCCTGCGGATCCACTCCGGTCGGCGCAGAAAGAGGTCGCCCCAGGCCGCAATGCGGGTCCCGCCGGCCCTGGCGGCACGACACTGCCCCAGGAAAAAATCCAGCCAGGCGGTCGACCCTGTCTCCGCCTCCGCCCCGGTTCCGTGAAAAAAGGCCGGGCCGGGAGGAAGTTCTCCTATCTTTGGGCCGGCGGGTACGCGATGGAAGAGCGCCTGGGAATCCTTGTCCACGAAGATGACCTCCATGCCGATCCTGCGGGCCAGGTCCTTCACGCCGGCGGGGGCAGCGCTGGACAAGGCGATCTGGTTGAACTTCAACAGGGCCAATTGCAGCAGCAGACGCTGCAGCCTGGGGGCGTCGGCGCCGGCTTTCCCCTCGCCGGGGAAGAAAAATCCCCGCCAGGCAACCTCCGGTTCGTCACGAAGCGAGAAGACCGGCATGCGGCCGGCATCGGCATGGAACGCCAGCACCTGCAGCAGGGTGCAGA
The DNA here is from genome assembly GCA_028749105.1 of Acidobacteriota bacterium. Lineage (GTDB taxonomy): Bacteria > Acidobacteriota > Aminicenantia > UBA2199 > UBA2199 > UBA2199. Next base: position 11,061 of record JAQUQF010000003.1, read on the forward strand.
GGGCATAGAAGCGGCCGCGGGGAGAATTGGCGCCGAGCACGACCCGGCCCGCCTCGCAGTCGATGGCATAGGCCTCGCCGCTGCGGCCGGGAGTGTCCTGGAAGATGATCTCCAGGCCGCGGCCGCGGCTGGGGACGCGAAAGCGGCTGAACAGGAAGTCGTATTTTTTCAGGACTTCCAGGGGAAAGGAGAGGCTGCGGATGTCCAGCGAACCGCCGCTGAAGCGGAGGGCCCGGGCAGGCGGACACAGGAAAGCGAATTCGTTCTTCATGATCTTTGCAAAGAAAAGCCGGCCAGGGGCGGCTAGCAAGGGGATTCTAGGACAAAACCCGCTCCATGGCAAACGAGTGCGGTGCCGGCCGGGAGAAAAAAAACAAATCAACCCCGGCGAAAAATTGACAAAGCCAAATATCTTCTATAGAATATTTTCCGCTGCGCAAATGGATGCACTGAAAAAATTCATCAGCAAATACGCCGCCGGCGACGTCATCTATAAAAAGGGCGACATCCAGACCGATTTTTTCATCATCAACAAGGGCAAGGTGCAGCTGAAAAACGACGGCCAGGGCGTGATCCTGGCCACGCTCGGCAAGGGCGATTTTTTCGGGGAGGAATCCCTGAACAACGAGCAGAACGCGATCTACACCGTTGAGGTCATCGAGGACTCCTTCCTGATCAAGATCCCCTATGTCGCCCTGACCGAGATGCTCAAGCAGACCCCGGACATCGCCCTGAAGATACTGAAAAAACTGAGCGAAAAGCACATCAAGATCCAGAGCGTGCTGCTGGAGATGAGCGCTGCCCCGGCGCCGGCGGACAAGGAAAAGCCCGGCGCAAAGGAAATGAAGAAGGAGGACTCGACGTCGGAAAAAATCGGCGGCGAGATCAAGGCCTACCTGATCATCCAGCGCTCGAACCGCCTGGTGCAGCTGACCAAGACCCAGACCTTCCTGGGCCGGCGGGACTACACGACCGGCTTCGTCCCCGACATCGACCTCACCGACGAGGACGAGGAAAAATACATCTCGCGCAAGCACTCCAAGATCCAGTACAAGGACGGGAAATTCTACCTCTCCGAGGAGCCCGGCGCCATCAACGGCACCTTCCTGAACGGCAACAAGCTGCAGACCGGCGTCAAGCACGAGCTGCACGCCGAGGACGAGATCACCCTCTGCCACCTGAACATTATATTCAAGGTTTGATCTCGCCGCTGTAAAACACCTGCAATTCCCCGCCCGCTGTTTCCAGCTGCAGTCCGCCGTCCGCGGCCAGCCCGCGGCATACCCCGAGACAGGTCTTCCCCTGGTGATGAAAGGAGATCTCTTTGCCCACGAACGGCCGGTTCAAGGCCCGGGCCCGATCGATCACCGCTTGCGGGTCCCCTGCCAGCCTCCACAGCCAGGCCGTCATTTCCGCAGCCAGCCGTTCGCGGCCTTCCCCGACCGGCCATTCCCTCCCGGTCAGGGTGCGCAGCGAAGCGGCCGCCGCCTGCAGCTCGGCAGGGAAGTCCGCCGGTCTCTGATTGAGATTGATGCCGATGCCGACCAGGCATGTGACCGCTTCCCCGACCACCATGTTCTCGCAGAGAATGCCGGCGACTTTTTTCCCGCCCCCCAGGACGTCGTTGGGCCACTTCAGAGCGAACTCCATGCCGGTCCAGCCGTTGAGCATGTCGACTGCGGCGACCCCGGAAACGATGGAAAGGAGCGACAGCCGCCGCGCGTCGACGAGCCGGAAAGCGAAGGTGACGTAGAGGCCCAGACCCGGGGCCGAAAACCAGCTGTGGCCCTCGCGGCCGCGCCCGGACGACTGGGTGCCGGCGCTCACCATAAGCGGCAGGTCCTCCTGCAGCCGGGTGAAATTCTCCCGGATGTAGTCGTTGGTCGAGCGGCAGCGGTGCAGCCGGACGTGATGGAAGCGGTCAGGAGAGGTCGTCAATGGTCTTGCCGATCTTCGCCTTCTTCTCGATGTATTCCTGCAGGTTTTTCTTGAAGTTCAGGATGACCTCGGCCGGTGCCTTGTCGGCGAAGCCGCCGCCGGCAAGCTTGCCCTCCATCTGGGCGATCAGCTTGGCCAGCTTGTCATGTTCGCCGCGCAGCCGCTGGAGTTCCCGCTGCCGGTCCTGGTCGTCGACAAACGGCAGCAGGATCTCCCAGTTCTGGCTCACGCCGCGGAAGCCCCTGGGCAGGACGGAAAGGTCGGCGACGATCTCCGTGCCCAGGCTGCGGCTGAGGAAATCGAAATACTTCAGGTGCTTTTCCAGGTGCAGGCGCTCTGCCGGCGAGTCGCACTTGAGGAAGATCGGGACCTTCTTGTTGGGCTCGATGCGGTTCTCGGTCCGGGTCTTGCGGGTCTCGGCCACGACCTTCTTGAGGGTCTCCATCGCAGCATGGGCCTCGGGGAATACCAGGTCCTTGCTGAAGGCCGGAAACTCGGTCTGGATCAGGAAATCCTTGTCGCCCTTGACCCGCTGGTAGATCTCCTCGCTGATGAAGGGCATGAAGGGATGCAGCAGCTGCAGGATGCGCCGCAGGGTGAACTTGAGCACCGCGCGCGTGGCGGGGCTGGCCAGGTCGCTCTTGGAAAACTCCAGGTACCAGTCGCAGTACTCGTCCCAGATGAAATGGTAGATCAGGTCGGCGGCCTCGTACATGCGGTACTCGTCGAAGGAGATATTGACCTTCTCCACCAGGGTGTTGAGCTCGTGCAGGATCCAGCGGTCGGCGTCGCTGATGGCGCCGGCGTCAATCGTTGCCGCTTCGTCGCCCTTCAGGTTCATGACGACGAAGCGCGAGGCGTTCCATATCTTGTTGGCAAAGGCCTTGTAGCCCTTGACGCGGGAGACCGAAAGCGAGATGTCCATGCCCGGAACGGCCTGGACGGCCAGGGTGAAGCGCAGGGCGTCGGCGCCGTACTCGCGAATGATCTCCAGCGGGTCGACGGCGTTATTCCTGGTCTTGCTCATCTTCTGGCCCTTCTCGTCGCGGATCAGGCCGTTGATCAGCACTTCGCGGAAGGGTACGGCCTTGCCGAAGTGCAGCCCCATCATGATCATGCGCGCCACCCAGAAGAAGATGATGTCGAAGCCCGTGGCCATGATCGAGGTCGGATAGAAGGTCCTGAAGTCGGCGCTGTCGTCCTGCCAGCCCAGGGTGGTGAAGGGCCACAGGGCGGAGGAGAACCAGGTGTCGAGCACGTCTTCGTCCTGGACCAGCCTCGAGCCGCCGCACGTCGGGCAGCGCTCGGGGTCCGTTTCGTCCACGACCACTTCCTGGCAGTCCTGGCAATAGAACGCCGGGATGCGGTGCCCCCACCACAACTGCCGCGAGATGCACCAATCCTGGATGTTCTCCATCCAGTTGAAATAGACCTTCTTCCACTTGTCCGGGATGAAGGTGATTTCGTTGTCGCGCACGGCGGCGATGGCCGGTTGGGCCAGCTCGGCCGTCTTCAGGAACCATTGTTTGGAAATGTTCGGCTCGACGACGGTCTCGCAGCGCTGGCAATGGCCGACGTTGTGCACGTATTCCTCTTCCTTCTCGACCAGGCCCTGGGCGCGGAGGTCCTCCAGCACCGCCTGGCGGCAGGCGAAGCGGTCCAGGCCGATGAATTTTTCCGGGATGGGGCCGGTCATGCGCGTTTGCTCGTCGATGACCACGATCTTTTCCAGGTTGTGCTTCAGGGCGATCTTGAAGTCGGCCGGGTCGTGGGCCGGCGTGACCTTCACCGCCCCGGTGCCGAATTCCCTGTCCACGTCCTCGTCGCCCAGCAGGGGAATGGTCCGCCCGGTCAGGGGCAGCCGCAGCTCCTGCCCGATCAGCTTCTTGTAGCGGGCATCCTTCGGATGGACGGCCACGGCCACATCGCCGAGCAGGGTCTCCGGGCGCGTGGTGGCCACCACCACCCAGCGCTTCGGGTCGCGGAGCAGCGGGTAGCGGATATAGGTCAGGCGCCCCTGGACCTCCTTGTGCTCGACCTCCAGGTCGGAAAGGACGGTCTTGCAGCTGGGGCAGCGATTGACCATATAGGTCCCCTGGTAGATCCTGCCCTCGCGGTAGAGCGCGACGAACACCTTGCGCACCACGCGCTGCATTTCATCACTGAGGGTGAACTTCATCCGGCTCCAATCCAGCGCCAGCCCCAGTTTTTTGATCTGCCCGACGATCTTCTGCTCAGAGGCATCCTTCCAGCCCCAGACCAGCTGCAGGAATTTTTCCCGGCCCAGGTCCTCCTTGGTCTGCCCCGTTTCCTTCTTGAGGTTCTTCTCCACCACCATTTGCGTGGCGATGCCGGCATGGTCGACGCCGGGAAGCCACAGCACGTGGAAACCCTGCATTTTTTTGCGGCGCACGATGATGTCGGGCAGCGAGAGGGTCAGGGCGTGGCCGATGTGCAGCGAGCCGGTCACATTGGGCGGCGGCAGGATGATCGAAAACGGGATGCCCGCCGGTTCGGGCGCCGGGGTGAAGAGACCGTTTTCCTGCCAGCGGCGATACCAGTCACTCTCAGTCTGCAAATGGTCATAAGCTTTTTCCATGTCTTTTTCCAGCACGATGGGGCTCCAGGCGAAAAATTAAAGGCCGCTGTCGTTCAGGTCGGACTTGATCTTTTCGATCTCTTCCTTGATGATCTTTTCGGCCAGGGGCGGGACGATCTCCCAGAGCAGCTGCTTGATGGTTTGGCTCAGCTTGTCTTCCAGCTTGTCCGTCATCGCGAATTTCTCAGGGACGGCCGCCGCTGGCTCGGTCCGGGCTTCCTTTTTCGGTTTTACGGTCAGCAGGGCCAGCTCGTCCTGGGGAGAGTGCGTTTCCGGCCTGGTTTTTTCCAGGACCGGCTCCTTCTTGACGATTTCTTCCTCCAGCCGCTCCAGGTCCCGGGAGGTCGATTCTTTCTTCTTGGCAGCGAAGAAATCCAGCGTGTCGACGACCATGCCGGGCTCCTCGAATTCCAGCGACAGCTTTTCCTCGGCCTTCAGCGGCTTCTCTTCCTCCATGTCGGCAGGGAACTGCTGCTCGCCGGTATCAGCAGGCAGCAACGTTTCCAGAGGCGTTTTGAGAATGTCCTCGGAAGTATCCTCGTTGGCGATCTCGAGGAAACGATCATGGAACTCATCGGACGCATCCCGCCCCTCGCCAACGGCAAGGGAATCCTGCTCGAACTCCAGGGAAGCGGGCTGCCCCGCGGCCGAGGATGGATTGATCTCTTCGAATGCCGGCTCCTCTTCGAACGGGTTCTTGAACGGCTCGTCCGCCTCCTGGAGCATCAGATTGTCTCGGAGAGGCTGCGTCCCCTGGGTGATCTCCTCCGACGGCAGGATTTCATCGTGCTCCGGGGGAGGAGGGGGGGCGGCGGGCGGCGGGGCGACGGGCGGGGCAGCGAGCGGGGCGTCCATTACGCCGCGGATGTCGGAAAAGCTGATGTCCTCGCTTTCGGGCGCCTCGGTCTCGATCTCGGGGAATTCCTCGGGGAATGAGGTGGGGCCCTCGGCGGGAAATTCATCCACCAGGACCGGCTCTTCCTGATTGATGATCTTCATGACGGCGGCGACCAGGGCGTTGGAGTCGAAAGGCTTGGTGATGATATCCTCGTACTTGAGGTTCTTGATCATTTCGTTGTCAACCGGCTCGAAGCTGCCTTTCATCAGAAAAACGCGGCCGCCCTTCAGGGCCGGGGTCTCGTTGATGAAGCGGCAGACATCGTAGCCGTTGGTTTCCGGCAGCTTGATGTCCACGATCACGACGGCCGGATTCAACTGCAGCAGCTTTTCCCTGATCCCGGATCCGTTCTCGAAACTGCGGACCTCTATATTGTCAATCTCCGAAAAGGACAACTCGACGATGCGGCGGATTGTATAGCTGTTGTCAGCCAGAACAATCACTTTTTTGCTCATGCTGGTCCTCCTGAACAAATACCCACCTGCGCCTTTCTTTATCACTTTTTCAAGTGCAATGTCAAGTTAAAACATTGACTTTTTAATTTTTTTGTACGAAAATAACTATATCATGCACAGAATCAAGGTTCTCATCGCCAAACCCGGGCTGGACGGACATGACCGCGGCGCCAAGATCATCGCCAAATACCTTCGCGATGCCGGCATGGAAGTCATCTATACCGGCCTGCGCCAGTCGCCCGAAACGATCGTCAATACGGCGATCCAGGAAGACGTTTCCATCATCGGCCTGAGCATCCTCTCGGGCGCCCATATCCAGCTTTGCAAAAAGATCATGGACATCTATCAGGCAAAGAAAATAGCCCCGCCGCCGGTATTCCTTGGCGGCATCATCCCGGGCGAGGACATGCCGGAGCTGAAGCGCATCGGCATCCGCGAAGTATTCCCCCCGGGAACCCCCCTGGAGGACGTCGCCGGCAAGGTCCGCGAAATTGCCGGGTAGCCCGAGCGCGCATGGCCGACATGGTTGACATCGGTTTTTCACCATTATACAATAGGGACGCCCGCGCAGGGAACGCACAGTGAACAAAGGCAAAAAAACGCGCCATTACTCGGTCGTCATCGTTTCCGACGCCACCTTGACCAACAAGGAGTTTACCGTCTCCTCCAAGCTGATCAAGAACGCCGTTCTGGGCTTCTCTTTCCTGGTCGTTTTCTTCGGTTTCATCCTGTTCCACTACCTGACCATCACCCTGGACAAGCAGAAAATGAAGCGCCTGGAGTTCGACGCCAGGGCCAAGCAGCAGAAGATCGGCGAGATGGCGGCCACCATCGAGGTGCTGAACACCCGCCTCAAGAACATGGAGATCTACAAGGAGCGGATCATGGTGGCCACCGGCCTGACCTCGCCCCTGGCCCTGCGCGAGGTCGGCAGCGGCGGCCCCGATACCAGCATCGTCACTGGCGGCGATTTTGCCGCCCCCTCAGTTCTGGCCCCCGGGAACCCGCCGTTGAAGAACACCCCGCCGGTAACGACCAACATCCGGGACAAGGCCCAGCGCATCGAGGATTCGCTCAAGACGGTCGAAAAGTACGTCAACCAGCAGAAGCTCCATCTGGCCGCCACCCCGGCCATCTGGCCCACGCGCGGCATCCTTTCGGGCGTGTTCGGCAACCGCCTGCACCCCTTCACCGGGCGTTACGAATTCCATAACGCCGTCGACATTGCCACCCAGCTGGGCAACAAGGTCATCGCCCCAGCCGACGGCATTGTCCTGGTCGCCGAGCCGCGCGACTACTACGGCAACATGATCATCATCGACCACGGCTTCGGTTATGTCACCCGCTACGGCCACCTTTCGGGCTTCAATGTCCGCGAGGGGCAGCGAGTAAAGCGCTTCGACGTTATCGGCTACGTCGGCACCACAGGCCGCAGCAACGGCCCCCATCTGCACTACGAGGTCCGTTATTACGAAAAGCCCGTGAATCCGCTCGATTTCATCCTGGACAACCAGTAAGGCCCCTTCGCGGCCATTTTTGATTAAATTGGACGATATCCTTGATTTTAATTTTTTTTTTACTTATAATCCCTGCGAATGAGCAAGAGCGCACATGGAATGCCGCAAGGAAGCAGGGAAGCGATTCCCGCGACGGCGGAAGCAATTCATAAAAATTATTAGGAGGACCTGCATGAAAAAAGTACTGTTGCTGGTGGCATTGGTGGTGCTGGTCATGGTCACCACATCCTGTCAAAAGCCCGAGGAGATCACGCTCTCCAAATATTTCCAGGCCATGAAGGCCAAGGACCGCGACACCATGGCCGCGATGGCCGCCGAGACCGTGTCCATGGAATTCAAATCCTGGGAACTGATTTCCAGCGAAACGCCGGTCAGCGAGGAATTCGGCCTGCCCAAGATGCTCCAGGAACTGGCCGACGTCAAGAAAAAGAAGGACACCCAGATCCTCCTGGTCACCGACAAGAAGGACGCCATGGACCAGTTGAAGACCAAGCTGGACGAGAGCCGCGGCAGCAAGAAAGCCGCCGTGCAGAAGGAGATCGACGCCCTGGCCGTCGAAGTCGAGACAGAGATCGCCAACTACAAGCGCGACCAGGCGAACTACACCCAGATGAAGGCCGATGTGGAGAACGAGAAGCGCATGATCGCCCTTTCCACCAACATCGAGCAGAACCCGGAGCTCCTCGCCGGCAAGACCGTGACCACCAAGTCGATCGTCAAGATCGACGGCCCCGGCGGCGAGAAGGAATACATTTTCACCTTGAGAAAATACGAGCTGATCAACCCCGTGACCAACAAGGTCACGTCCAACCGCTACATCATCCTGAAGATCCAGCCCAGGGAAGAATAAGCACGTCGCCATCCCCGATCCTATGGACCGCGGGAGCCGTTCAGCCGGCTCCCGCGGCTTTTTGCCATTTTCATGATCATTATCCCCCGGTCCCGCTTCGCGGGGCGGAATTTAACCTAGGAGTTGCCCCATGAAAAAAATCGTTGCGCTATGTATCTGCCTTTTCCTGGCCGGCTTCCTTGGCGCGCAGAAAAGGGCGCTGAGTTTCGAGGACATGTTCGCCGCCGGCCGCCTGTCGTCGCCGGCCATTTCCCCCGACGGTCGATGGATCGTCCTTGTTGTCCGCACGCCGGATATCGCCGCCAACTCCTTCCATAGCGACCTGGTTGCGGTCGCCCTGGAGAACGGCGCGCTGAAAAAGCTGACCGACGGCAAGAGCATCAGCTCCAATCCGAGCTTCACGTCATCGGGCCTGCTGACCTTTGTCTCCAAACGCGACGGCGACCCCCAGGTCTATGCCCTTGACCTGCGCGCCCCGGGGGGCGAGATCAAAGCCATCACCGCCGTCCCCGGCGGCGTCGGCAGCTTCATCTGGGCCGGTGACGGCCAGAGCCTCGCCTTCACCCGCGACATCGATCCCGGAGCGAAGACGTTCGCCGAGGCCGCCGCCATGGAGAAGGAAGCGGCGAGCTCCAAGGCCACGGGCAAGATGCTGACCGGCCTCATGTTCCGGGTGTGGGACTCGTGGCGCGACGGCAAGCGCAGCCATGTCTTCCTGCACAAGCCCGGCAGCGAAGAATACACCGACCTGACCCCCGGCGACTTCGACACCCCGCCGCTGGACCTGGGCGGCGGCCAGGACTTCCTTTTTTCAGGCGACAACTCCTGGTTCGCCTATGTGAAGAACACCGACCCTGTCGTGGCCATCTCCACCGACAACGACGTCTTCCTGCGCAACCTGCGCAGCGGCGAAGAGAAAAACGTCAGCTCGGACAACAAGGGCGCCGACGCCAACCCGGTCTTTTCCCCGAAAAGCCGCTACCTGGCCTACCTTTCCATGCGCCGGCCGGGATTCGAGGCCGACAAGAAGGATATCATCCTCTACGACCTGAAGACCGGCGCGCGGCAAAACCTGACGGCGGCATTCCCCAACACCATCGCGGCCTTCGTCTTCGGCGCCGACGAGAAAACGATCTATTTCACCGCCTCGGAAAGCATCTACGAGCCGATCTTCAAGCTGACCATCGCCTCGAAGAAGATCGAGAAGATCGTCCCCGCGATAAACGCCAGTTCCCTGCGGCTGGCCCCGGACGGCAAATCCCTGGTTTATCTGGTCCAGAATGTGGCCATGCCGCAGGAGCTGTTCAGGTTCGACCTGCGCCGGCGGCAGCAGACGCAGCTGACCCGCTACAACCAGGAGCTCCTCAAGGATATTGCGATGAACCGCGCCGAGGTCTTCCGCTTCCAGGGCGCCATGGATGAAACGGTGGAAGGGTTCCTGATCAAGCCGCCTTTCTTCGACGCCAACAAAAAGTATCCGCTGGTCTTCCTGGTGCACGGCGGACCGCAGAATGCCTGGACCGACGACTTCCACTACCGCTGGAACCACAGCCTCTTCGCCTCGCCCGGCTACGTGGTGGCGGCGATCAACTTCCACGGCAGCCCGGGGTACGGCCAGCCCTTCACCGATTCGATCTCGACCGACTGGGGCGGCAAGCCGTTCATCGACCTGGTCAAGGGGCAGCAGTACCTGGTGGAGACATTCCCCTTCATCGACAAGGATCGGATTGTGGCCGCCGGCGCCTCCTACGGCGGATTCATGATCAACTGGATGGCCGGCCACAGCGATGAATTCAAATATCCCTTCCTCTGCCTGGTCTCGCACGACGGCATCTTCGACTCGCGCAGCATGTACTATTCCACCGAGGAACTCTGGTTTGAGGAATGGGAGCACGGCGGCGTACCCTGGGAGAGCGGCCTCTACGAAAAGTGGAACCCGGCCAATTTCGTGGACAAGTTCAAGGTGCCCATGCTGGTCATCCACAGCGAGAACGACTACCGCGTTCCGGTCGCGCAGGGCCTGATGCTGTTCACCGCCCTGCAGCGGCGCGGCGTCGAATCGAAAATGCTGTATTTCCCCGACGAGAACCACTTCGTGCAAAAGCCGCAGAACGCCCGCCTGTGGTGGAAGACGGTGCTCGGCTGGTTCGCCGAGCACATCGCCAGGGTGAAATAGACGGCGGCCGGCCCCGGCCGGCTCCGCCGCCCACGCGGCAGGCGCGGGTCAGTCGCGCCGGAAATGGGGCAGGTCGAAGGGGATGACGATGGAGAATTCCACCAGTCCGCCCAATTCACCATCCCGGAACCAGGGAGCCTGGTGGATCAGTTTCTTCACGCCGTTCTTCTCGATCGTGTAGCTGTTGCTCGCCTTGCTGGCCAGCAGGCGGCGGATTTTTTCATGGGCGGCCTCGGGGTGGCAGTCCCGCAAGTTCTTCCCGACCAGCGCCTGGCCTCCTTCGGCAGCGAAAGTCCGCGCCGCCTTTTCGTTCATGTACAGAATAATCCCTTCGCGATCACAGACGGTGACGGCTACATCAACCTGCCCCAGCCAAATTGAAGTTTTCATGATTTCCCCTTTCGGTCGCCGGCAAATGCTTCCGCCAGGCGCTGCAATTCATCTTGCACCGCTTGCAATTTCGGCCGCCGGGCCGGGTCTTTGTCGATCATGGACTTGATCAACGCGTCCAGCTCAGGCGGAATCCCCGGACTGATCTCCCGCGCCGGCAAGGGGTAGGTTTCCAGGATGCGGTGGATCACCTCGCCCGTGGCATCGGACCAAAAGGGCTTGGAGCCGGTCAGCATTTCATACAGAATGATCCCTGCCGAGTAAACATCCCCGGCTGTCGAGGAAACCCCGCCATGGATCCTCTCCGGCGGCAGGTAGCGGATGGTGCCCATGACCACCCCCGACATGGTCAGCCGCGACTGGGCCGGGGTGATCGCCAGCCCGAAGTCGAGCAGCTTGACGTAATGGGGCCGCCCGCGGCGCTCGCTGATCATGATGTTCTCCGGCTTCAGGTCGCGGTGAATGACGCCCTGGGCGTGAATGGCCTTCAGGGCATCGACAATCTGCAGCATGATCTCCAGGGCCGCAGCGGGCTCCAGTTTCCCCGCCTCCGCGATCAGCCGGGACAGGGAGACCCCCTGCAGCAGTTCCATGGCGATATACCAGCAGCCATCCAACTCGCCGCGCTCGACGATGCGCACGATGTGCGGATGGTCGAGCTGCTCGGTGATCAGCGACTCGTGCTTGAAGCGCTTCCTTTGGAGCTCGTCCTGGAAGTTCTCCTCTTTTAAAACCTTGAGCGCTACAATGCGCTTCTTGTCAAGCATATCCTGGGCCTTGTACACCGTGGCCATGCCGCCGCTGCCGATGGTCTCCAGGATCCTGAAGTGGCCGATTTGGGTCGTTTTCTTCCAGAAAGAGATGGCGCGCAGGTATTTGACCAGCAGCTGCCAAAAAAGCACCGAGAATGCCGCGAAAGCCAGGGCGGCCAGGACCAGGAACCACCAGGTCTGGTAAACGAACGGCCGCAGGGAGAAGGCAAAGGAAGCGCCGGCCGTATTCCAGACCCCATCGGCGTTGGCGGCGATCACCCGGAAACGGTAGCGGCCGGGGCGCAGGTCGTTGTAAAAGGCCGCGCGCCGGCTGCCGGCGTTCGTCCAGTAGCGGTCGTAGCCATCCAGCTTGTATTTAAAGGCGATCTTGTCGGAACGGATGAAACTCAGGGCCGTGTAGTTGAACTCGAACCGTTTGCTGCCGGCAGCCAGCGACAGCGGCTGCCCCACAGCATGGCCCGCCATCGGCAGCCGGCGATTGTCTACGATCACTGCTTCCAAGAAGACCGGCGGCATACGCTTGTTTTTCCGGATCCGGGCCGGTTCGATGCTCGCCACACCGGATAAATTGGCGAACCAGAGGCGCCCGTTGCCATCCTTCCAGCCAGCGGGATTGCCGTAATTGTATATCCGGCTCTTGCTGCCGTCGTTCTCATCAAAAAGCCGGCCGCTCACCTTCCGGTTCCTGTCGAAAGCGGCCATTTCCAGCTCGGCTTTTTTGGCCCGGAAGATGCCGCGCTCGCTGCTCAGCCACAAATGACCCAGGCCGTCTTCCAGGATGGAATAGACCCGGCTGTCGAACAGCCCCTGATCCGTGCTCACCGAGCCCCAGCGGCCCTGACGACGGACCTTCATCCCCTGTTGCGTCCCGACCCACATC
>JAQUQF010000112.1 GCA_028749105.1 Acidobacteriota bacterium
CTCCTTCAAGATCGGCGACTGGGTGCGCATCGGCGAGCGCGAGGGACGCGTGGAACAGTTCGGCTGGCGCTCATTCAAGATCCGCGGCTTCGACCGCGAATTGATCGTCATCCCCAACCAGACGGCATCGAAGGCCGAAGTCCTGATTTATGGCTCGCGGCACGAGCCCGTGGCCCTGAAGATCAAGGTCGGCGCCGGCTACCAGGACAGCCCCGACCGCGTCAGCGCGGTCATTCTCAAGTCCCTGGAAGCGGCGCCCGCTATCTGCCAAGACCCGCAGCCGGTCGTGCTGCTGGTTGACTTCGGCGATTTTGCGCTGAATTACCTGGTCAAGTTCTGGACCTATGAGTATGTCCAGAAGAACGTCATCGTCTCCGATGTCCGGCGCCGCATCTGGTACGCTTTCCGGCGCGCAGGCATCGAGATTCCCTTCCCCAAGCGCGATGTGTACATGAAGCCGGAACGGGAGGAGAAGATCCCGCGCGCCGAGCTGGCCGCCGTGCTGCAGGGCAACGAGGTGCTGCGCGAGATCGAGGCGGCGGACTTTCAGGACCTGCTGGCGGCGGCCGATTTCAAGGTCTTCGGCAGCGGCGAAACCGTCATTCGCGAAGGGGACGAAGGCGACTTTTTTTACCACGTCTTTTCCGGGGCGGTGAACGTGCTCAAGGGCGGCCAGATCATCGTCCGGCTGGGGCCAGGCGATTTCTTCGGCGAGATCTCCCTGGTCACCGGCGAGAAGACCAACGCCACGGTCGTGGCCGAGAGCGAGAGCGTCATCTTGACCGTCTCTTCCGCGCGCTTCAAGCAGGTGGTCGACATGAACGAGAAGATGGCCATGAAGCTGGCGGAGGTGATCACCCGGCGCCAGGCGGAGACGCGGGCGTTCAGCGAAAAGAACCGGGGGGCCGCCCCTGCCGCCGCGTCCAAGGATGCCGGCAACCTGCTGAAGCGCATCATGAAGTACTTCGCCGGCAAGGAGTAGCGGCGGCTATTTCCCCGACGTTTTCTTGCGGCTGATGGCGAATATCCCGGGCATGGAGGTGAAGCGGCTGGTGATCTCGTTCAGCTGGAACATGTCCCGCACTTCGAACAGGATCGTGACCCGGGCCACGGCCTGGCTGGCCGGCTCGATCTCGATCTTCTTGATGTTGGAGCCGCAGGCGGCGGTGACGCCGGTGATGGCGTTGAGCATGCCCGGCTTGTCGCTGGCCAGAAGCTGCAGCTTGACCAGGTAGGCGTACTCGGGCGCCTCGTTCCAGCTGACGCGCTTCAGGCGCGAGGGGATCTCGCTGTTGACGTTGGGGCAGCTCTTGCGGTGCACGACCAGGCCACGGTTCTTGGTAAGGTAGCCGATGATCTCCTCGCCCTTGATGGGATGGCAGCACCTGGCGAAGGTGAAGTCGATGTCGGACTGGCCCTCGACGTTGACCAGCTTGTGCAGGGCCCGGGCGCGGGGCGAAGGGCTGCGGGCGGCGCGGATCTCCACGGCGCCGGCCTCAGGGAAAAGGGCTTTCAGCGCCTGGCGGTCCAGAACCTTCCTGCCGCTGCCGATGTCCTGCAGAAAGGTCTCCAGGTCGCTGTAGTGGATCGCCTTCAGCCGCCTGGCGATCTCCTGGTCGTTGAAGGTCAGGTGGCGCTTGCGCCCGTATTCGCGCAGCACCTTCTGCCACATGCGCTTCCCCTTTTCGCTGTCGATGACGAACTCTTCCTTCTGCAGCCAGGCCATGATGCGCTTCTTGGCGCGCGTGGTGGTGGCGAACTTCAGCCAATCGGCGCTGGGGCGGCAGTTCTTCTGGGTGACGATCTCCACCACGTCGCCCGAATTCAGCGTGGTGCGCAGCGGCACCAGCTTCTCGTTGACGATGGCGTTCCGGTAGTGGTCGCCGACCTCGGAGTGGATGGCGTAGGCGAAGTCGATGGGCGTGGCCCCGGCCTTGAGGTTGATCACCTTGCCCTTGGGGGTGAAGACGTAGATCTCGTTGGGCGTGAGGTCGCGCTTGACCAGGCTGAGAAACTCCTTGGGGTCGGGATTGGTCTTGTGGTAGTCGATCATCTCGCGGAACCACTCCAGCCGGTGGTCGTTCTCCAGGAAGGCCAGGCCTTCCTTGTACTTCCAGTGGGCGGCGATGCCTTCCTCGGCGTTGCGATGCATCTCCTGGGTGCGGATCTGGATCTCGAACTTCACCCCCTCGCGGGTGATGATGGTGGTGTGGATCGACTGGTAGAAGTTGCTCTTGGGGTTGGTGATGAAGTCGCGCCAGCGGCTGGGGATGTGCACCCACTGCTGGTGGATGGCGCCCATGATCACGTAGCAATTGGCCACGGTGTCGGTGATGACGCGCAGGGCCAGCAGGTCGTAGACGTTTTCCAGCTCGATGTTCTGCTTCTGCAGCTTGCGGAAGATCGAGATCTCCCTCTTGATGCGGTGCTGGATCTCGGCCTTGATCTTCAGCTCCTTGAGCATGGCCTGGATCTGCCTCTCCAGGTCCTCCACCTGCTTCATGGCCCATTCGGTCTTGTCGCCGACCTCGGCCTTGATACGCCGGTATTCTTCGGGGTTGAGGTACATGAAGGAGATGTCCTCGAGCTCGTCGCGGATTTTGCCCATGCCCAGGCGGTAGGCGATGGGGGCGTAGATCTCCAGGGTTTCGCGGGCGATCTTGATCCGCTTCTCCTGGTCCAGCGGGGCCAGGGTGCGGATGTTGTGCAGGCGGTCGGCCAGCTTGATCAGGATGACGCGCACGTCGGCGGTCATGGCGATGATCATCTTCTTCAGCGTCTCGGCCTGCGCGTCCTCGACGTCCACCTCGGAGATCTTGGAGATCTTCGTCACGCCCCAGACGATGTCGCTGATCTCCTGGCCGAAGAGCCGGGTCAGGTCATCGCGGGTGTACTGCGAGTCCTCGATCACGTCGTGCAGCAGGCCGGCGGCGATGGAGATCTCGTCGAGCTTCATCTCGGCCAGGATGCCGGCCACGGTCAGCGGGTGGGTGATGTAGGGCTCGTTGGAGGCGCGCCGCTGGTTCAGGTGGGCGTCGGTGGAGATGGCGTAGGCCTTTTTCAGCAGCTCGATATTGGCCTCGGGGTAATAGCTCAGTATCTTTTCCTGCAGTTCGTGGAAGCGCTTGATCATTTTCCCATATTATATATGAATTCGTGCCGTTGGCAACAGGGCCGGCCACCTGGGGTCCGGGGCTTGACTTGGAGCCTGCGATTCATTATCCTGAGGCCATGATCCGGATCAACAGCGGCTTGTACAAGGGGCGGGTGCTGCGCGGCGGCAAGAGCCCGCTCATCCGCCCGACCATGTCCAAGGTGAAGCTCACGTTCTTCGACATCCTGCAGACGGACGTCAAGGAGAAGATTTTCCTTGACGGCTTTGCCGGCAGCGGCAACATCGGCATCGAGGCCCTGTCGCGCGGCGCCGAGTACGTGGTGTTCATCGACGACCTGCCGGAGGCGGCGCGCGCCATCCGCCACAATGCCGAGAAGATCGGGATTGCCGGCGATTTCTTCCGGGTGATCTGCGGCGACTTCAACCGCTCGATCATCGCCCTGGCCAAGGACGGCTTCCAGTTCGACCTGGTCTACCTGGACCCGCCGTACGCCATGCTGGAGTACGCGAATCCACTGAAGGTCATCCACAAGCGCAACGCCCTGAAACGGGAGGGGCTGATCGTCCTGGAGCGGCCTGAGCGCATCCGCTTCGAGACGCCCTATTTCACCCGCGTGCGCAGCCAGCATATCGGCCGCGAATGCCTCGACTTTTTCACCTACGGCGACGCCGTGGCGGGCGCGGTCCCTCCGCCCTGAGCCAGCGGCCGGCGCCGGCATGGCGGTTGAAGTTCGGGCGGATCTTCATTACAATGTGGGCATGGGAGAGATTGATCTGCACGCACATCCTGGCGAGAGCCCTGGCCTGAAGAACAAGACCATCCTGGTGACCGGGGCGGCCGGGTTCATCGGCAGCCATCTGGTGCGCGAGTTGCGGCGCCGCTGCGACCGGGTGGTCTGCCTGGTCCGGCCTGGCGAAAACATTGCCTCGATCGCCGACCTGGGTTGCCGGATCCACTGCGGCGACCTGCTGGACAAATCGACCCTCGCCGGCGCGGTCGCCGGCGTCGACACCATCTTTCACCTGGCGGCCGTGATGGGCGGCGTGGCCCCCGAGACGCTTTTCCGGGTGAATCATCAGGGAACGAAGAACCTCATCGAGGTCTGCCGCGAGCAAGGCGTGGTGCCGCAGCGCTTCCTGTTCGCTTCCAGCGTGACGGTCATGGGGCCTTCGGGGAAAGATCATTTGTTGAATGAAGACGCGCCCTGCCGGCCGCTGAGCGTCTACGGCAAGAGCAAGCTGGCGGCCGAGGAATACCTGGCTTCCGCCGAGAACACCCTGCCGTACACGATCATCCGCCTGCCCGTGGTGTACGGCCCCGGGAGCGACGGCGGCATGTATATTTTTTTCAAGCTCATGAGCAAGGGGCTGCAGGTGAATGTCGGCACGCTGGAGGCGACGGTCTGTTTCGTCTGGGACGTGGTCCAGGGCATGATCGCCGCCGTCGGCAACCCGCGGACGCGCGGGGAAACCTATATCCTGGGCGAGGAGAAGACCTATCAGCTGCGGCAGATCTACCAGACGATCGCCGCGATCCTGGGCAAGCGCTTCATCACGCTGCCATTGCCCTATTTCGTGCTGCACGTGCTCTCGTTTTTCGTGGAGATCCATTCCAAGCTGACGAAGTCCATCCCGGTCATGACCCGGGAAGAGCTCACCATGTATCTGAAGAACCATTACTGGAAGTACGACACCCGCAAGGCGAAGCGGGACTTCGGTTTTCAAAGCCGCTATCCGTTTGCCGAGGGGGCGGGCATCACCATCGACTGGTACCGGAAGAATGGCTACCTGTGATCGCGGGCTCCCTCGGCGCTGCCGGGAAAGATGAAAGCCCTGGTCACCGGCAGCAGCGGCTTTGTCGGCGGCCACCTGGTGCGCTACCTGTTGCAGCGCGGCTACGATGTCTCCTGCCTGGTCCGCGATGCCAGCCGGACGGGCGCCCTGGCGGGGCTTCCGGTCACGCTCGTCAGCGGCAGTTATTTCGACCAGGAGTCCCTGCGCCGGGCCGTGCGCGGCATGGATTATGTTTTTCACGCCGGGGCCGTGCTGAGCGCTCCCGATTGGCCGGCCTACTTCAAGACCAACGTGGAGGGCACGGCCAACATCCTGGAAGCGTGCGCCCAGGCCGATCCCGGCCTGCGGAAATTTGTCTATGTCTCCAGCATTTCCGCCGCCGGACCGGCGCTGGACCGGAAGCCGCTGGTGGAGGCGGACGCCTGCCTGCCGGTTTCGCTGTACGGGCAAAGCAAACGCCAGGCCGAGTTGGCGGCGGCCGGATTTTTTGGCAGGCTGCCGATCGTGATCGTGCGGCCGCCGAACGTGCTTGGCGCCGGGCAGCGGGAGCTGCTTTCTGTCATGAAGCTGCTGCGGCGGCGCATCGTCCCCCTGATCGGCCGCCGGGAAAAGCAGACCAGCATCTGCTTCGTGCAGGACCTGGTGCGGGCGCTGGTCCTGGCGGCGGAGCACGACCGGGCCAGCGGCAGGACCTATTTCGTGGCGGCGGACGAAGCCTGTTCATGGCGCGAGATCATGGCCGAGCTGCTCCGGGCCCTGGACCTGAAATTCGTCCTGAAGATTCCCCATCCGCTTTTGCTGGGCGTGGCCTTTGTTTCCGAGGCCGTCGCCAGGCGGAGCGGCAGGCCGCCCCTGGTCACGCGCGGCGACCTGCGCAGCGCCCGCGACAATTACTGGCTCTGCGACGCGCGCCTGATCCGCAAGGATCTTGGCTTCAGGACCGAGGTGGAATTCGCCGAAGGGATCAGGGATATCGTGAGCCAATTCAATTCCAGGGCGCAGGCGTGACGAACCGGGGCTGGGCGCGGCGCAGGCTTATTTTAAGCCCGTTCTCTCCAGGACGTTGAGCAGTCGCCCGTAATCGACGCCGGTCTTGGGGTTGCGCGGCGTCGTGCAGCCCTCGGCCTCGGCGATGGAGAGCTCGTAGGTGCCGATCTCCCGGGCCA
>JAQUQF010000113.1 GCA_028749105.1 Acidobacteriota bacterium
AACGGCGAGGATGAACGACAGGATCAGCGGCGTCAGGACAATCTGGCTGTGGGGAAGAACCCAGGTCATGACCAGGAAGCCGAGCAGCAGGAAGCCGGCCTTGACCAGGAACGGGGCGAGGCCGCGATCGAAATGGATGACGACGCTGCGGGTGGCGGGCGTGGTGTTCATGGCACGTTCGGCTTCCTGTTTTCGTCGGAGAGAGAGCCGGCGGCTAGCCGCTGCAGATCCTGGTCGCTCTTGCGCAAGCGCTGGGCCATGACCGTGGCCAGAAACGCCAGCAGCTTGATTCCCAAGTGGGGCTTGCGGTCGAACAGGTCGAACAGCTCGGGATGGATCAGGCTCAGGAGGATCGTCTCGCCTTCGGTTACCGCCGTCGCCTGGCGGAAGTCATCGGCCAGCAGCGCCATCTCGCCGAAAAAGTCGCCGGCCTGCAGCTTCTCCATTTCCCGCTGTCCCGGTTTGCCGTAATCCTTGTAGATGCCCACCTGGCCCTGCTGCACGATATACATGCCGACTCCAGGCTCGTCCTCCCAGAAGACCACCTCGCCGCTGCGGTAGCTGCGAAGGTGGACCAGGCGCTCGATCTGGCGCAGCTCGTTGCGCTGCAGCTCGGAAAACAGGGGGATGCGCTTCAGCAGGGCGAAGGAATGACGGCGGTTCTGATGCTTGTCCCTGAAGATGTTGCCCCACAGTGCGCTGACCGGTTTCATGGCCTTCCTCCGCTTCTCTGCCGGCTACTATAGTCCAATCGTTTCTTCATGGCAACTCGCTCAGCTCGCCGGCCAGCGATTTCTGGAAATTGCCCTTGATCAGCTCGGGCTGGTCGTACTGCCCGAGCAGGAACATCAGCTTGGTGGCCGCCGCCTCGAAGGTCATGTCGCCGGCCGAGATCACGCCCATCTCCAGCAGGCGGCTGCCCGACTCGTAGAGCTGCGGCTCGATGCGGCCGCCGTTGGCCTCGCTGTCCAGGACCACCAGCTTGCCCTCCTGCAGCCAGCGCTCGACCCGCGCCGGCAGGTCGCCGCTTTGCAGGGGGATGGTGCCGGCGCCGTAGGCGATGATCAGCACGGCGCGGATCTCTTTTGCCGGCTGGAAATAGTCGAAGCTGCATCCCGGGAACAGCTTCAGCACCGCGAGCGCGGAAGAGAAGCGGTCGAACACGTGGAAGTGGCCGCCGGGCTTGAGGAGGTTGGCGCGGTAGATCTCGATGTTGATGCCGACCTCGGCCAGCAACGGGTAGTTGGGTGAATGGAAAGCGTCGAAAAAATTGATGTGGTTCTTGCTGGTGCGGTTGCCGCGCATCAGCTTGTAATCGAAAAAGATGCACACTTCGGGGATGTCGGCGCAGGCCAGTTCGACGGCATTGATCAGGTTGCCGCGCGCGTCGCTGCGCAGCTCGTCCAACGGCTTCTGCGCTCCGGTCAGGATGACGGGGACGGGGACGTTGTGCAGCATGTAGGAGAGGGCCGAGGCGGTGTAGGCCAGGGTGTCGGTGCCGTGGGTGACGACCACGCCGTCGATGGTGCCGATGCGGGCCTTGATGATGGCGGCCAGCTGCTGCCAGTGCTGGAAGTTGAGCTCGGCGCTGTCGAAGACGAAGGGGATCTCGACCTCGATGTCGGCGACGGTCGAGAGCTCGGGGATGACCTTGAGCAGGCTGGCGTAGAAATGGTCGGGGCGCAGCACGCCGCTGCGGCTGTCGCGGGTCATGCCGATGGTGCCGCCGGTATGGATGAGGAGGATCTTTTTTTTCATGTTTTTCCGCTATATGACAGGTTATAATCGGGACCGCAGACAAAGTCAATAGGGAAAAGGATCGCCCGCGGTGAGCGCGCGAGCAAGGCAGGAACGGCAGGGAACTTCGTGACGCGTAACGCGTGACGCGGAAGAAGGAAATTGCGGGGGCTTGCCTGCACTTCCCTTTGATTCAAGGCAAAAGGCAAAAGTAAAAAGGCAAAAGTAAGAAAATAGAATATTTGCTAGAGTGCTTGGATGCATTTTCTTACTTTATACTTTTTCCTTTTTACTTTATACTTTCTTTCCAATGCTCAAGGAAGAAACGATCAACGCGGCCACGCATGGCCTGGGTGCGGTGCTGGGCGCTGTGGGCCTGGCGCTGCTGGTGGTCATGGCCGCCCTGCATGGCGACGCCTGGCACATCGTCAGCTGCAGCATCTACGGCGCCACGCTGGTGTTGCTGTTCACCAGTTCCACCCTCTACCACAGCTGCCGCGGGCCGCGCATTAAGCACGCGTTCCGCATCGTCGACCACGCTTCCATCTACCTGCTCATCGCCGGCACCTACACGCCCTTCCTGCTGGTCAACCTGCGCGGCGGCTGGGGTTGGGGCCTCTTCGGCGTCGTCTGGGGACTGGCGCTGGCGGGTATCGTCTTCCAGATTTTCTTTGTCGACCGCTTCCGCCTGGCGCAGACCCTGATCTATCTGGGCATGGGCTGGCTGGTGGTCGTCGCCGTTAAACCGCTGCTGGCGCATGTTCCCCGGCCCGGGCTGCTGTGGCTTCTGGCCGGAGGACTGTTTTATACGCTGGGCGCCATTTTTTATTTATGGAAAAAACTTCCCTACCACCATGGCATCTGGCACCTGTTCGTGCTGGGGGGCAGCATCTGTCATTATTTCGCAATATTGTTTTATGTGATTCCCTAGACCGGCTGTTCCCTGTTACTTGTTACCTGTCACGTCAGGCGGGCGTTGGCGTGCGAACAACTGCTTGAGATATGCCGCGGTTTTTGAGCGGGGCCAGCTCCCGGTCAGGAGTTCAGCGGGCGTGCCGCAGGCGGTCACTTTTCCCCCTTGCTCGCCGGCGCCCGGGCCGAGCTCGACGAGGTAATCGGCCTGGCACATCATCAGTGGATGATGGCTGATGACGATGGCTGCATGACCCTGGGCATTACCGCCCCGCTGGGACGGGGCCAGGTGCCGCTTCATGGTTTGGATCAACTGCCGGCATTCATCGAAGCTGAGGCCGCTGTCGGGCTCGTCCAGCAGCAGCAGGCTGGGGGCATCCTGCAGGTTCAGAAAAAGGTGGGCCAGGCGCAGCCGCTGCAGCTCACCGGCGGACAGGCTGCGCAGGCGCCGGCCGAGAGCCAGGTAGCCGAGGGCAAACTCCCGCAGGCAGGAGGCGGCCTCCGTCAGTTGGCAGTTCGCCATCAGCTCGCCAGGCAGCGCGTCGATCTCTCCGGCGAGAACGTTCGCCAGAGATTCGCCCTGCAGGCTGAGTTGGCGGATATCGTCCGCCAGGCCGCTGCCCCGGCAATAGGCGCAGGTGTCGGCGAAGGAGCCCATGTAGTCGAGGTCGGTCGTCCACTCCCCCTTGCCGCCGCAATGGCTGCAGAACGAGGTGGAAGACGGGGTCGTACCGCCCCGCAACGACGGGGCCGTCAGGGCTTTTTTCACGCGGGCGCGCTCCGTCGCGCTCGCGATATCCCGTGTGAACGCTCCGTGTATCCGGCCGGTGACGCCCAGGAAATCATGAAGTCGTTCGCCTCCGCAGCGCAGCGGATTCATCGGGGCGAACGAACGGATCTCCCGAAAGCGATCGAGCCCGCTCAGCGCCACGCAGTGGACCGGGCGCCCGGCCTGGGCGCTCTCGTGGAGCACCCGGTGCAGCAAGGTGGATTTGCCGCTGCCGGAAACCCCGCACAGGACGGTCAGCCCTTCGGCCGGCAGGCTCAGGTCGAGGCGTTGGAGATTGTGGATCGTGGCCGAAGAAATCGTGATGGGTCGGCTTTGGCCCGGCGCGCCTGGGGCCGCGGCGATTTCCAGGTCGCCGGGGGTCGCGGGCGCTTCACCTCCCATGTCCAGTACGCGTCCTCCCCGGCTGCCGCTGCCCGGCCCCAAGCGGATCGTCCAGTCGGCCTGGGCAATGACCAGGGGATGGTGATCGACGGCCACGATCGTGTTGCCTCCTGGCAGAAGATCGCGCAGGACGCCGAGCAGGTTGGCGACATCGAACGGGTGCAGGCCGCGGCTGATTTCGTCCAGTATGAACAGGGTGTAGTTCAGGCGGTTGGCGAGCAGGGAAGCCAGGCGCAAGCGCTGATGCTCGCCGCTCGACAGGGTGTCCACGGAGCGGCTGAGCGTCAGGTAACCGATGCCCAGCCGGATCAGGCTGTCCAGCTGGCGTCGCAAAAGGGGCATGGTTTCCCGGCAGACCATTTGTTCCTTTGCCGATGCCTTCCCGGAAAAAAAATCCGCGCCGTCGTTTTTGACCATTTTCCTGAGCCCGGTCAGCGGCACGGACAGCAGCTCAGCGAGGGTGACCCTGCCGACGTGGGCATGGATGACGCACTCGCGCAGGCGCAGGCCCCGGCAGGAGGGGCAGGCCTTCTTGAAGACCACCGCCGCATAGCGGGGCTCTTGCCCGCGGTGTTCCTTGCGGCGCTGATAATCCTGGAGAACCAGGTGCCGCAAACCGATCCATGGCGACGTGAAGCGGTGCTCGCCGCTGCGCCGGCCGCGCTGGAATTTCCAGGTGACGTCGACATTCCCGCTGCAGCCGTCGAGGATCAAGGCCAGGGCTTCGGGGCTGAGCTCCCGCCAGTTTCGCCGGATATCGATGGCCCTGGCCGCGGCGGCGCACTGCAGGATGGCCATGAACCGGCCCCGGGGGTCCAGGAAGAATTGGCACGATTTGTTGCTGGCGAACGCCCCACCCAGGATGCTCTTTCCGGAGTCGACCACCCAGTGCGAGATATCGGCCTCATGCACATAACCCAGGCCGTTGCATGCCGGACAGGCGCCATCCTGATGATTGAAGGAGAAATGGGACGCGTGCAGGGCTGCGATGCCAGCCTGCGGCTCGATCCGGCCCAGGCGTGAAAACAACACGCGCAGGATGTCGCTGATACCGGAAAGGGTGCCCACCGTCGAGCGCGGGGTCGTTTCCAGGTAACGGGCCGCCAGGGCCACCGCCGGCTTGAGCGGCGCGATCTCATCGCATTCGCCCCCCGGGCCGCCGGCCAGCGCCAGGCGGTCGCGCAGGAACGGCGAGAGCTGCTCGGCGTAGCGCCGCTGGCAGGCCTTGTACAGGGTTTCGAGGACCAGCGAGCTCTTGCCGCTGCCCGACGGGCCGCTGACCACGGAGAACGCCTGTTCCGGAAAGGCGACGGAGATGTTCTGGAGGTTATGGGTCCGGACTCCCCGCATGTGGATGAACGGCGCCTCCTGCGGGCCGGTGCTGCGTTCGCGCCCGGCGGCCGCGGCGCCGGTTTCAGGAAGATCGTTCCCGGCCAGCATGGCCGCGACCAGCGATCCTTCCAGGTGCCGGACGCCGTCGACCTCGCCGCTGAAAAGCAGGCTGTTTTCACCGTCGCGGCCGGATAATTCGATCAGCCAGTCGCAGTCTGCGATGAAGCGGGGATTGTTTTCGGCGACGACCAGCGTGGCTCCCTGATCGCGGAGATTTTGCAGGGCGCGGATGAGGCAGGGGATATCCTGGTCGTGCAGTCCCAGGCAGGGCTCGTCGAGCAGGTACAGGGACGCTGCCGCCTTGCCGTCGCGGATGAAGGAAGCCAGCCGTACGCGCTGCGCTTCGCCGCCGGACAGGGTCGAAGAGGGCTGACCCAGGGTGAGATACCCCAAGCCCAGGTCGAGGAGAATCCTCAGGCGGCCGGCTATCCTGCGTTCGGCAGCAAAGAATTCCAGCGCCTGGGCGATGGTCAGGTTCAGAACCTCATCGATGGCCATGCCCCGGTAGCGCATGGCCAGGACGCGATCCTGGTAGCGCCGGCCCTGGCACTGGGGGCAGGATTGGAACAGGGATTGCAGGAAGTGCATGGTGATCTCGATCACGCCGGCGCCCTGGCAGGCGCTGCAGCAGCCCTGGTCGGTGTTGAAGGAGAATGATGATGCGTTCAGGCCCAGTTTTTCGGCTTCGGGCTGAGCGGCGAAAAGCGTACGGATCTCATCGAAAAGCTTTGTGTAGGTCGCCGGGTTGCTGCGCGCGTTTTTCCCGAGCGGCTGCTGGTCGATGGAGATGACGCGGAGGATTGGGCGCTCTCCCTGCAGGCGGGCCG
>JAQUQF010000114.1 GCA_028749105.1 Acidobacteriota bacterium
AACGCCGCGCCGGGACCGCGCAGCGCGAGCGGGCGCTGCAGGAGCTGCATGTGGTCCGAAAGACCGGCGCCGCCGCCTATTTCCTCATCGCCGGGGAGATCGCCGCCTTCTGCCGCCAACGGCGCATTTTCTTCGGCCTGCGCGGCTCGGGCGGCGCTTCATTCATCCTGTTCCTGCTGGGCATGACGCCGGTCGACCCGCTGGCGCACGGCCTGCTGTTCGAGCGCTTCGTCAACAGCCTGCGCGACGATCTGCCCGACATCGATGTCGACATCGATTCGTCGCGGCGGAGCGAGGTATTCCAGTGGCTATTCGAGCGCTACTGCGGCCGGGCGGCCTTCGTCTCCAGTCACAAGTTCTTTGGCGCCCGCTCGGCGCTCTATGAAACGGCCCGGGCCTTCGGCTTCAACCCCGAGGAGGCCCATGTCCTGACCAGGCCCTTGTCCATGTTTGCTGAGCCGAAGGAACTGGCCGCCAAAGGCAAGGGGGCGCACGACAGGGTTTATCAGGCGGCCGCGCTGCTCGACGGCGTGTTCAAGGAACTCTCCCTGCACGTGGGTGGCGTGGTTTTTTCCGCCGCTGCCATCGATCACGTCCTGCCGCTGGCGCGCTCGCCCGAGGGCTTCCCGCAGCTGGCCTGGGACAAGGACACGGTCGAGCGCCTGCGCATCTTCAAGCTCGACCTGCTGGGGGTGCGCGGCTACGACGTCATCTCCTCCCTGGCGCTGAGCGGGGAAGCGGACGCTGATGACGCCGAAACCTGGAAGAACATCCAAGAGGCGCGCACCGTGGGCTGCTTCCAGCTGGAAAGCCCGCTGGCGCGCGAGAACCTGCGCCAGGGCCGGCCTTCCACCCTCGAAGAGCTGGCCATCGCCGTGGACATCATTCGCCCCGGGCCGGCGAAGTCGGGGATGAAGGCGGCCTACCTCGAACGGCGCCCGCCCGTTCACCCCCTGCTGGGGCAGCTCTTCCCGGACAGCCGCGGCGCCCTGATCTTCGAGGAGCAGATCTCGGTGCTGCTGCACCATGTCAGCGGCTGGAGCCTGGAGCAGGCCGAGAAGGCGCGCCGGGAGCTGAAGAAGAACAGGGGGGAACGCTGCCGCGATGATTATTTCGCCCGCGGCGGTGAGAACGGCTGGAGCGCCGGCGAGCTCGAGCTGTTCTGGAAGCTGGCCCTCGATTTTTCCCTCTACGCCTTCTGCCGGGCCCACAGCCTGGCCTACGCCCACGCCGCCTTCCTTTCGGCCTGGATGAAGACCCGCCAGCCGCTGGCGTTCTTCTGCCGGCTGCTGAACGCCGGCGGCGGCTACTACGCGCTGCCCGACTACGTTGTTGAGGCGAAAAATTGGGGGCTGGCCGTGCTGCCGCCCGACGTCAACCGCAGCGCCCTGGGCTTCGCCGCCGAGCAGGGCGCCATCCGCTGCGGCCTGATGGCCATCAAGGGGATCGGCTCCACGCTGGCGGCGCGCGTCGTGGAGAGCCGCGGCGGCGGCTACTCCAGCCTGGAGGACCTGCTGCTGCGCACGCGCCTCAACGAGCGCGACCTGTCGGCGCTGCTGGCGGCCTCGGCGCTGAATTGCCTGGGCCGCGACGGCTTCAGCCCGGCGGAAAAGCAGGCGAACTGGCGGAAGTATCTTGGCTTTCAGCCATCATAAGATTGACTTTGTTTGCATGGAAAACTATAATTGAAGCACCTTGGACAGGAGGCGAAGATGGTTCCTTTCACTCACGTCGACGGCAAGGATTGCGGCAAGGTCACGTTCTACGGTCTGAGCACCTGTGTCTGGTGCAGAAAGACTCGGTCACTGCTGGATGAATTGGGCGTGGCCTACGACTATGTCTACGTCGACCTGCTGTCGCCGGCCGAACAGGAAAAGGCCATGGCGGAAGTGCGGCGCTGGAACCCGAACGAGTCCTTTCCCACCCTCGTATTCAACGACTCTTCCTGCGTTCTGGGCTTCGACAGGGAAAAGATCCTCGCGGCGGTCGGCAAATGAGCGGCGGGATCGAGATCAGCGATGCGGCTGTCGACGCCCTGCTGGAGAAGCTGGGGCGCGAGGCCGAGGATGCGGGCTACCACCTGAATCCCGACCGCGAGTTCACGCGCGAGCTGGTGCGCAGCCTGCTCACCAACCAGGAGCGCTACGGCTACTGGGCCTGCCCCTGCCGCCTGGCTTCCGGCGACAAGGCCGTTGACCTGGACATCATCTGCCCCTGCGACTATCGCGACGCCGACCTCAACGAGTTCGGCGCCTGCTTTTGCGCCCTCTATGTTTCCCGGGAGATTTTGGATGGGGAGCGCCTGGCCGTTTCGATCCCCGAGCGCCGGCCACCGGCGGGCGAGCGTCGCGCCGCCAGGGCCGAGGCCGTCTTCGCCGCACCCGCAGGCAAGCTGTCGCAGCCGGTATGGCGCTGCAAGGTTTGCGGCTACCTGTGCGCCCGCGAGGAACCGCCCGGCGTATGCCCCATTTGCAAGGCCAAGAAGGACAGGTTCGAAAGATTTATCTAGGGTAGGGGCGGGTTTAAAACCCGCCCGTATGTTGAGAAAAGAAGAATAGTTTCTATCTCTACCAGGGCCTGAAGTCCTTCCGTATATCCGGCACCTGCTCCTTCCAGTTCCGATGCCGAAACTCGGCCGTGCGCGGAACGAAGATGTAATCGTCCTGCCAGCGGTCGTAGTTGTCCAGGACTTCGTGCACGGCGGCGGCGATGGTGCCCACTTCCTCCCCGGTCAGGATGGGATGGAGTGAAATGCGCACCCAGCCGGGCTTGTCGGTCAGGTCTCCCTGGTTGATCTTTTCGCTGATGTGCTGCGATTGCTCGCGCTTGACATGCAGCAGGATGTGGCCGTAGGTGCCGGCGCAGGAGCAGCCGCCGCGGGTCTGGATGCCGAAACGGTCATTGAGCAGGCGGACGATCAGGTTGTGGTGGCGATGCAGCGAATAGAAGGAGATGATGCCCAGGCGGTTCATCTGCCCGGGCTCCAGTATCTGCACGCCGGGGTGCTGGGTCAGCCTCTTCAGCAGGAGGTCCTTGTATTCCTCTTCCTTGGCCAGAATGGCGGCGCTGCCCATGTTCTCCTTCAGTTGGATGGCCAGCGAGGCGCGGATGGCCTGCAGGAAGCCGGGCGTGCCGCCGTCCTCGCGCAGCTCGATGTCGTCGTAATACTTCTGCTCGCCCCAGGGATTGGTCCACAGCACCGTGCCGCCGCCCGGATGGTCGGGGACGCGGCTGCGGTAGAGCTCCTTGTTCAGCAGCATGACGCCCGACGCTCCCGGCCCGCCCAGGAACTTGTGCGGCGAGAAGAAAATGGCGTCAAGGCGCTGGGCCGCCTTGGCGGGATGCATGTCCATCTTCACGTAGGGGGCGGCGGCGGCGAAGTCGACGAAACAGTAGCCGCCGTGGCGGTGCATGATCTCGGCCATCTGCGGGTAGGGGGTGTGGATGCCGGTGACGTTGGAACAGGCGGTGAACGAGCCGATCTTCAGGTCGCGGTCCTTGTGGCGCTTGAGGATCTGCTCCATGTGGTTGAGGTCGGGGAGGCCGTCGGCCCCGCGGCGGATGATCTCGACGTGGCAGTAGCACTCGTTCCAGGAAGTGTGGTTGGAGTGGTGCTCCATGTGGGTGATGATGACCAGCGGTTTTTTCCGGCAGCGGCCGGGCAGCTTGCCGCAGTATTGATCGGGGATGCGCAGGCCCAACAGGCGCTGCAGCTTGTTGATGACCGCGGTCATGCCGAAGCCGGAAAAGAAGATCACGTCGTCGTCGCCGGCGTGGACGTGGCGCTTGATGATCTGCTGGGCCTGGCGGTAGGCGGCGGTCATGTGCGTGCCGGTCACGGTGGTCTCGGTGTGCGTGTTGCCGACGAAGGGGCCGATGCAGCCGGCCATGTAATCCTCGATCGGGCGGTACAGGCGGCCGCTGGCTGTCCAGTCGGCGTAGATGATGCGCTTTTCGCCGGCCGGGGTGGCGAAGACCTGGTCGATACCGATCACCTGGCTGCGATATGGGCTGAAATCTTTCAAGTGGAACTCCTTCCCTTCTGCTTTAACTCAATTTTATGCGATTTTCCACTGTCCGTCAAGTCCCCGCTGCCGGCGTTTTCACCGGCAGCAGGTGTTTCATGACATGATGATGCTCAATGGATCTCGCCAAAGCCGATGCGCACCTGGTGCAGCGCGGTCCCCTGGATGGGCCCCAAGTCGGTTCGGGAAACCTCCCGGCCCTGGAACACGTAGGGCCGGGGCTGGAAAGCGGCGAGCTTTTCAGCGGGCACGGCGAAATGGAGGAGCGCCGGCTGCTCCTGCAACTGGCTGGAGAGGAGGTAGAGGACCAGGGCGTGCTCGGTCTCGTGGTAACCGTTCTTCCAGAAGAACGCCTTGGCGTCCCACTCCTCGTTGTCGCCGTACAGGCGGCCGTCCCACTTGATGCCGCTGTGGATGCCGCGCGCGGGCCGTCCGCGGTCGACGAACCCGCCGCGGAGCCAGAACGCGGTGGTCCGCTCCAACAGGGGGACGTAGGATTTGTCGGCCAGGCTCAGGCGCGCCGCGAACTGGTCGCACTCGCAGTGCATCCACCAGTCGGGATTGTCGGCGATGACATTGTCGAAGGCGCCAGCGAAGTATTTTCCCCACGGCCCCAGGCCGTTGGTATAGGCCGACAAGAGGAGGCGCTTGGCATGGCCCTGCAGCAGCGCCCGATAGGGATGAATGCCGAAGGCGACGGCCCACTGGCTGTCGATCTCATGGAGCATCCAGTAGGCTTTCACGGTATGGCCGACATCGACGTGGTCGGCGCGGAAATTGGTGCGGTTAAGATCGGTGCTCCAGAAGATGCCCTTCTTCCAAAATCCAGTGACCAGGCGGTCGGCGAGGCGGCGCAAGTCGGCCAGGAACAGGTCGCGGTACTCGGGATTCCGGGTCTGGTTGCAGAAGAGGAGCATGTAGGCATTGACCTGGTCCAATACGGCCACCAGGTCGTTGCCCGGGTCCTTGAACTCCACTTCAACCTTGAGCGTTTCATCCATGGCGTCCCGGACCGTCCCCCTGCTCCCATCCCAGAAGGGGCCGGCCATGATCAGGTCCCTCATCTCCAGGATCTCCTTCTCGCAGGCCTCATCGCCGGTGACGAAGTGGTAGGCGGCGAAGCCCAGCATGCAGTAGGCCATGTCCTGGGCGGTTTTTGCCTTCCCGGGGAGGGGGTTTCCCCTTTCATCCAGGAGCGGGTGAAAGCCCAATCCCGGGTCCTTGGCATGGGCCAGGAGCCAGTCGATGCCGGCCTTCGCCTTGTGCAGCAGGGAGCAGTCGCCCGTCAGCGCGAAGCCGATCGCATACGTGTACACCTGCCGGGAGATCATGCGCGAATAGCGCTCCTTGTCCGCAGTGGGCTTCCCGGACATGTTGCGGGAAGTGGGGTAGTTGCCCGGAGGGTTGCCAAGGGCCTCGGCGCTGTCCCAAAAGGGCCGGATGTCCTCCTGCCAGTGGGTTAGCCACGCGTTGGCGTTGGGAAAATCTTCTTCGGCGAAGTTTGTGCCGCTGAAACAAAGCAAAACAACCGCCAGAATCATGATCAAGGCAGCATGGTTTTTCATGGTATCCCCCGGCGTTCATTGTAGAACAAATCCCCGGCAAAATTCAATTTTGCCATTGCTGCAATGTATTGGGATCGATTGCGACCGCATCCGCGCTTCCCATCCTGCTAACTCCCAGTGCCTTGAATTCGTTAAAATTGACACTCTCAAAACCGTCTGCTACAATTCTCTCCGGCCGGAGGGATGGCAGAGCGGTCGATTGCGGCGGTCTTGAAAACCGTTGTCCCTTTACGGGGACCGTGGGTTCGAATCCTACTCCCTCCGCCATCAACTTGAATTTGCGGAGGGAGTAGGAACTGCAGGACGCGAAGCGGACTGCTCATCCCTTTCCCTCCGCTTGACTTTACAATCAATCTCCCATAATATTCGCCTGTAGGAAGGGCGGAAATCCGCCAGGAGGCCGCGTGTCCAAGACCCAAGAGACCGCTTCCACCGCCGCGCCAACC
>JAQUQF010000115.1 GCA_028749105.1 Acidobacteriota bacterium
TTTCCGGTCCATCGTCATCTCCGAGGAAGTGGGCATCGCCAAGCCCGACCCGTGCATCTTCCGGCCGGCGTTGGAAAAGCTCGGCGTGAAAGCCGGAGATGTCCTGTATGCCGGCGACAGCGTCACCTCGGACATGGCCGCCGCCCGCAACGCCGGCATCGATTTCTGCTGGCTCAACCCGGGAGATGCTCCGGTTCCCGCGGGCTTTGCCCCGTTGTTCATCATCCGTTCAATCAAGGAATTCCCCGACCTGTCCGGCACGTGACATCCCCTGCAACAGGAGGAGCATTAAAAATTGATGCGGGGCGATGTTCATGAGGAGCCTGCAGGCGGCGCTGCTGACAGGCCAGAAAACCACCGCGGGCTCCTTTGGCGCAGATTTGGCGTACGATCCAATTGAAATATGCTATAATCGCAAGCGCTGTATTTTTTTTTGAAAAAGGAGCCAGGCAATGAGTGAAGGCAGGCAATATCCCCGGTTTGACACCGCGTCGGCCATTGTCGGCGAATTTGAAGTCGAGCGCGAAGTCAGTGGTCGATTCCGCAATACCCAGCCGTTCATCATCAAGAATGTCTCCATCGGCGGCTTCAACCTGCTCTCCAATTATGCTCCGGCCATTGGCCAGAATTTGCAGATCAGCATCCATTACAACCAGAACAAAGTCGACTTCGAGATCAAGGTCGTCCATTCCCGCATCCACGAATTCCTGGCCGATGAAGGCAATGTCCTGAAATCCGGAGTCGTCTACTCCAACGGATGCGAGATCATGCAGCTAAATGATGAGCAACGGCATCTGATCCTGGAAATCATAGACAACAACTGCATTAAGCCGAAGCTTGCAAAACAGGATTGAACGTTCGGTAAATCCTATCCCAACAGTATCCCGGCCAGGGTGGCGGTCATCAGCGTGGCCAGCGACCCGCCCAGAACGGCCTTCATGCCCAGCGCCGCGATGTCCTTCTTGCGGTGCGGCGCCATGGGGGCGATGCCGCCGATCTGGATGGCGATCGAGGAGAAGTTGGCGAAGCCGCACATGGCGTAGGTGGCCATGGTGATGCCCTTGGGGCTCATGGCACCCTGCTTGATCAATCCGACCAGGTCGATGTAGCCGACAAACTCGTTCAGGACCACCTTGGTGCCGAGCAGGCTGCCGAAGTGGAAAGCGTCGGCGATTGGGACGCCGATGCCAATGGCCAGGTAGCGCAGGATCACCCCGAAAACGAGCTGCAGGGAGAGCGGCATGCCGAAATGGGCCACCAGGTAGGCGTTGACGCCCAGCAGGTCGCCCAGGCCGGTGAACAGGTAGTTGATCAGGGCGATGCCGGCGATGAAGGCGATGAGCATGGCGCCGACGTTCAACGCCAGCTGCATACCGTCGCCGGCGCCGGTGGCCGCCGCCTCAATGACGTTGTCGGCGTTCTTCTCCACCTTCAGGTTGACCTTGCCCTTGGTCACGGGCGTCCCGGTCTCGGGGAAGAGGATCTTGGAGATGACCAGTCCAGCCGGGGCGGCCATGACGCTGGCGGCCAGCAGCTGCACGGCGAAGCGCAGCTGGGCCTCGGCCAGCGGGATCTTCTGCATGTCGGCCATGGCCTGGCCTAGCATCTGGATGTAGGCGGCCATGACGCCGCCGGCGATGGTGGCCATGCCGCCGACCATGATGGTCAGGATCTCGGAGTTGGTCATGGCGCCGATGTAGGGCTTGATCAGCAGCGGCGCCTCGGTCTGGCCCACGAAGATGTTGGCCGTGTTGGAGAGCGACTCGGCCCCCGAAGTGCCCAGCAGCTTGGCCATGAGCCAGGCCATGCCCTTGACCACCGCCTGCAGAATGCCAAGGTAATAGAGGACCGAGGTCAGGGTGGCCACGAAGACGATCGTCGGCAGCACCTGGAAGGCGAAGAAGACGCCCAGGCTGTCGGGGCCCGAGTTGGTCGCCAGACGGCCGAAGACGAACTTCGATCCCTCGGTGGTGAAGTTGAGCAGGCTGACCACGGCGCCGCCCAGCCAGGAGATGAGCACTTTGGGCCAGCCCAGCGGCGCGAACCAGGAGCGCAGCGTGTTGGCATAGAGGATGAAGACGGCGAAGACCACCTGGATGAGGACGCCCATGCCGACCAGGCGCCAGCTGATGCGTCGGCGGTTGTTGGAGAACAGGAAGGCGATGCCTATGATCAGGAACAGGCCCAAAACTCCCCTGAGCAGCGAAATTGCATTCATCGGTCACCTATCGATCGGACCAGATTTAAAAAGCCATATTAGCGGTAGGGTAAGAGAATGTCAAGAACGTCGGGGCGATCCTCGTGATCGCCGGTGACAGGATTCGTAGGGGCAGGCCCCCGTGCCTGCCCTCCATGATTCAATCTAAAAAGGGCGGACACAGGGGTCCGCCCCTACAGACCATTTTACGAAAATTCCTTTTCAATCTTTTCGTAATACTCGATGATCTGGTGCACGTATTCCCGTTTCTTGATGTAGGTGCCGTGGAAGAAGCTGCGCTTGAAGCCGTAGATGACGAAATTCTTCAACTCGTGCGGGGTGATATGGAAGGCCTGGACGGCTTTGAGGATCTCGTCGCTCACCGTGGTCCGGGAGACAGTGCGGTTGTCGGTGCAGAAGGTGGCCGACAGCTTGGCCTTGCGCATGTGGCGGAAGGAGTGGCGCGAGAGGTCGCGGATGGTCGGGATGGTCTGCAGGTTCGAGGTCAGGCAGACCTCGATGGTGATGCGCCGGTCGGCGATGAACTGCACCAGGCTGTTCACATAGGCCTTCTTGTCCTTGATCTCCGGGCTCTTGATCATGTTGGCGTCAAAGAGGTAGACGGCATGGCCCAGGCGGTCGGCGTGCAGGTCGGTGATGGCCTGAAAGATGCTCTCCGGCCCATAAGCCTCACCGGCGTGAACGGTCTTCTTCAAGAAGTTCTTGTGGGCCAGGGCGTAAGCCTGGGCGTGGTCACTGGCCGGGTAGCCGGCCTCGGCGCCGGCCAGGTCGAAGCCGACGATGGGCAGCCCGAACTTGTCGCGCGCTTCCACCGCTGCGCGCACCAGCTCCATCGAGGCGAGGGAGAAGACCCATTTGCGCTCGGAATGGGCGTGGACGTCGAGGAGGCTGTCGAAGTAGGCCGAGGCCCCCTTGCCGAACATGCGCATGGCGCAGGCGATGATGCCGTACTCGAAGGGCGGCTCGTCGCCCCCCTGCACCTCGGGCCGGGCGTTGAACTCGTCCTTGGCCCGGGCCAGGCCGCGGTTCAGCGCCATCATGACATCGATGCTGGTCATGCGGGCATTCTGGTGCAGTTGCGGCGCGAAGCGCACCTCGATGTAGCGCACCCCTTCGGCCTGGTTGTCCAGGGCCAGCTCATAACCCACGCGCTCCAGCGCCTCGGGCGTCTGCAGCACCGCCGTGGTATAGGCGAAGCCCTGCAGGTATTCGGGCAGGTCGGCGTAGTGGCTCTTGAAGACCAGGCGCCGCAGCCCGGCCTCGTTGTATGCCGGCAGCGTGACCTTCTGCTCACGGGCCAGCTCGATCAGGGTCGAGAGGCGCAGCGAGCCGTCCAGGTGCAGGTGCAGGTCGGTCTTGGGGATCTTCTCAATGAATTCCCGGCTGATCTTCATCTCAACTCTCCTGCTTCAGGATGCGGGCGATCTCCGGCTTGTGGCGGGCGATCTCCTCCGGCTCCAGGCCATTCAGCTCGTGGGGAAAGACCAGCCACTTGTCGGTTTCGTGGATGAAGTAGTCGGGGCGACGCTTGGTGCGGTTGTTAGAGGGTTTGAAGAAGACGGTGGCCACGCGTATATCGTGCGGCGTGTTGCGCCGCGAACGCTCGCGCAGCGAATCGATGATGGCCTGGACGCTCAGGCCGGTATCGTAGACGTCATCGACGATCAGCAGGCAATGGTCGGCATTGGCGTTGCCCACGATGTAGCCCAGGCCGTGGATGCGGATCTGCTTGCCGCGCTTCTCGATGCCTTCGTAGGACGAGGTGCGGATGGCGATGTGGTCGCTGGGCACGCCGCTGTACTCCAGCAGCTCCTGCACGGCGATGCCCACCGGCGTGCCGCCGCGCCAGACGCCGACGATAAAGTCGGGGCGGAAGCCGCTTTTCAGAACAAGGCGTCCCAGGCGGAACGAGTCCTCCAGCAGCTCCTGGGGCGAGATGAATCGCTTTTCAACCATAACGGACCTCCTCTTTTGGGAGCGCGGCCATGGGCCGGCCCCCGCGCAGGCACTGGCGGATCATGGTCACGACCATGGCGGTCGAGACCGGGTTGTGCCCTTCGGGGATGATGATATCGGCGTACTTGCGGCTGGGCTCGACGAACGCCACGTGCATGGGGCGCACCGTCCCCAGGTACTGGCCGATCACCGACTCCATGCTGCGCCGGCGCTCCTGGATGTCGCGCTTCAGGCGGCGGATAAAGCGCAAGTCGGCGTCGGTGTCGACGAAGATCTTGACGTCCATCAGTTCGCGCAGCGCCTGCTCGCAGAAGATGAGGATGCCCTCGATGATGATCACCTTGGCCGGCTTCTTGATGATGCCTTTCCTCAGCCGCGAGTGGGTGGAGAAGTCGTAGACCGGCATCTCGATCGCGCGGCCGGCGATCAGTTCGCGCAGGTGGCGCACCATCAGGTCGGTCTCCAGCGAGTCGGGATGGTCAAAGTTGATCCTGGCGCGTTCGGCCAGGGGCAGGTGGCTGGCGTCCTTGTAATAGGCGTCGTGCTGGATCATCACCATCTGCGGGTGATTGATGCTCTTCATGATGGCGTTGGCGATGGTGGTCTTGCCCGATGCCGTGCCGCCGGCCACCCCGATGATCAAAGGCTTGCGCTTCATTTGTTCATGGTAGCACAGCCATGGCGGCGAGTCAAAAATCAACCGCCACCGCGTCGTCAGGGGCAGCAATAACGGATTTCTTATTTTTTTTTGCAAAAAGGATTGATTTTCCAATTTTTTGGATTAAGATAAGCGGATGCAAAATATGCAAATCATAAGGAGGAGTATATCTATGAAAAGAGTACTGTTCGCAGTCCTACTGTTCTGCGTCGTCCTCCCCGGGCTGGTCATGGCCCAGGGCGTGACGAACGCAGCGTTTAACGGGCTGGTCGCGGACGTTGACGGCAACCCCATCGTCGGGGCCACCGTCACCGCACTGCATGTTCCGACCGGCACCGTCTATACGGCGATCAGCCGCATCGACGGCCTGTTCAACATGCCCGCCGTCAAGGTCGGCGGTCCATACAAGGTCACGGTCAGCATGGATCCCTTCAAGACCCAGGAGCTGACGGGCATCACCCTGAAACTGGGCGAGGACCGCAACCTGAAGTTCAAGCTCTCCCTGGAGACCATCTCCGAGGAGGTCACGGTCATCGCCTCCAACCCGATCATCTCCGAAGGCCGCACCGGCGCCGCGCAGAACGTCGGCACGGCGATCATCGAGAGCATGCCTTCGATCGGCCGCTCGTTCGACGACTTCGCCCGCCTGGCGCCGCAGGTCGACTCCCGCGGCAACGGCGCCTTCTCGTCCGCCGGCAAGAGCAACCGCTACAACGACATCAAGATCGACGGCGCCGTCAACAACGACCTGTTCGGCTTGGGCGGCAGCGGCACTCCCGGCCTCACCGCCCCCATCTCCCTCGACGCCGTCCAGGAGTTTCAGCTGGTCATCGCCCCCTACGACGTCCGCCAGGGCGGCTTCACCGGCAGCAGCCTGAACGCCATCACCCGCAGCGGCACCAACACCTTCTCCGGCTCGGCCTACTATTTCGGCCGCAACCAGGACTTCGTGGGCAAGGGATTCGAAAGCAACAAATACGGCACCTTCAGCGAGAAGCAGTACGGCTTCCGCATCGGCGGCCCGATCATCAAGGACAAGCTGTTCTTCTTCCTCAACGGCGAGCTTGGCGACAACAAGTCGCCGACCACCTGGGTCATCGATGACAGCGGCAATGCCAACGACTTCGGCAAAAGCACCGTCACCAAGGAAATGGCCGACCGCTTCGTCAGCATTCTCAAGAAC
>JAQUQF010000116.1 GCA_028749105.1 Acidobacteriota bacterium
CCCCATCATGGCGCCGATGAAGAGCAGGACGATGAAGTAGTACTCGCTCTGGTTCTCCTCGTGGGCGATGTAGCCCAGCGAGTAGACGACGATCAGCGCGCCGATGAACGACGAGGCCACGGCCATGAAGACCGACAGGGCGTCGGCCACGACGATGAAGTCGAGGCCCATGGCCAGTGTCTTGCGGAAGGCCAGCTCCCCTCCCTTGAGAGCAAAGGGGATCAGCAGCATGGAGGAGGCGGTGGTGGCCAGGGCGATGAGCACCGACCAGAACGATCGGGCTCTCTTGGAGATGAGGCCGGCCAGGGGGATGGTGAAGGAACCGACGATCGGCACGAAAATGGTTAATAAAATGATGGTTTGTATGTTGTTTGTCATGATTTTTTAAGGTTTATTATATGTGATTTAAAAAAGTTGTCAAGGGCGAAATGCGGGCGCTTGCTTTCCTCGCCGCCATGCGTTATAAAGCGGCCATGGAAACGAAAAAGATCGCCGTCATGCAAAAGCTGCTCAAGGCCAACGACGCTGTCGCCGAGGGGATCCGTCGGGAATTAAGGGACAAGAACATATCCTTCGTCAATTTGATGAGCTCGCCCGGCTCGGGCAAGACCACGCTGGTCGAGGAAACGGTGAAGCGACTGGGGAAGCGCATCAAGGTCATCGAGGGCGACATCCAGACTACGCTGGACGCCGAGCGGCTGCAGAAGCTCGGCATCCAGGCCTACCAGATCAACACCGGCCCCTTCGGCGGCGACTGCCACCTGGAAGCGGCCTGGATCCGGACCGCCATCGACGATCTGGGCACCGACGGCATGGACCTCCTGTTCGTGGAGAACATCGGCAACCTGGTCTGCCCGGCCGAGTTCGACGTCGGCGCCCACCTCAACGTCTTGCTGATCAGCGTCACCGAGGGCGAGGACAAGCCGCTGAAATACCCGCTGGCCTTCCAGGTCTCACACCTCTGCCTCATCACCAAGACCGATTTCCTCCCCCTGAAGAATTTTTCCTTGAAAAAACTGCGCGAGAACATTAAAAAAGTAAACCCCGCCTGCGCCGTCATCGAGATTTCCGCGCACAGCGGAACGGGCATGGAGAGCTGGATCGAGATCCTGAAGAACAAGCCGAGATTATAAAGGGAAAAGGGTAGGGACGGGTTTAAAACCCGCCTGTTTCAAATCCCAAATCCCAAGCACCAAATTCCAAATAAGCACCAATGACCAAATGACCAAAACGAAGGGAAGGCACCAGAAAGTGACTTCGTTTTGGTCATTGGAATTTGGAATTTGTGATTTGGAATTTAAGATGGGCGGTTCGCGAACCGCCCCTACACTATTTTGCCTTTTTACTTCTAACTTTGGCTTCGGCTCCGATGATCTCTTTCAGGTGCATCTCCCTGCCGCCGGTGATGTCGATCCCAGTCGAGCCGCATCCGGGGCAGGCGAACTCGGGCTTCACGATCTCGGTTTCTTTGCCGCAGGCGCGGCAGGTGATCGCTACCGGGGCGATCTCGATGACCAGCCTCGATCGGCGTAAAGCGGGATATTCTTTTTTTAGCAGCCGGTAGTGGTTCTGCAGAACGTCGGGGACGACGTGGTGCAAGC
Organism: Acidobacteriota bacterium; assembly: GCA_028749105.1. Classification (GTDB taxonomy): domain Bacteria; phylum Acidobacteriota; class Aminicenantia; order UBA2199; family UBA2199; genus UBA2199. The sequence goes on from JAQUQF010000116.1 coordinate 1,602, forward strand.
GGCCGATGAGGACCGTCACGGTCTTGGCCGCGGTGACTTTTTCCTTTTCCAAGGCCTCCAGGGCTCCCTGGATGATGGCGGCGGCGATGGCTCCCTCGTGCATCAGCAGATGCGGGGGAGGATCTCCCCGACGGGCGGCATGACGATGCGCTCGCTGCCGGTACGGGTGGCCATGGTCACGCGGCCGGGATTTTCTTTCGTGATCTCGCCGATGCGGCGCGCCCCCCTGCCCAGCGACTGGCGGCGCAGGAGCCGCAGCGCTTTCTCCGCGTCACGCCTGGCGACCACCATGACCACCTTGCCCTCGTTGGCCACGTGCAGGGGGTCGAAGCCCAGCAGGTCGCAGACCGCGGCCACGTTTTTCGGGACGGGCAGCGCGCTTTCCTCGATGCGCACGCCGAACTTCCGGCCGTGCGCCAGCTCGTTCAGCGTCTGGGCCAGCCCGCCGCGGGTCGGGTCGCGCATGAATGGGACGTCGAGGGCGCGGCACGTCCGGATCAGGCTCCACAAGGGGGCGACGTCGCTGCGGATGCTCGCCCGCAGGCCGAACTCGCCGCGGGCGGTCAGCACCGAAATGCCGTGGAGGCCGAGCGGGCCGTTGACGAGGACGGTGTCGCCGGGCTTGACGCGCGCGGCTGCCACCGTCTTTTTGAAGGCGGGCCGGCCGATGCCGGAGGTGTTGATGAACAGGCCGTCGGCCTTGCCCTTTTCGACCACCTTGGTGTCGGCGCAGACGATGCGCGCCCTGCTCTCGCGGCAGGCCGCGGCGATGGAGGCCAGGATCTTCTCCAGCGCGGCGACGGGGAAGCCCTCCTCGATGATGAACCCGATCGAGAGGTACAGGGGCTCGGCGCCCATGACCGCCAGGTCGTTGACCGTGCCGCAGACGGCGAGGCGGCCGATGTCGCCGCCCGGGAAAAAGTGAGGGCGGACGACGAAGCTGTCAGTGGTGAACACCTGACCAGGCAGGCGTGCGGCATCGTCCATTTCCAGCAGCAGCGGGTCATGCAAAAAACGCCGGAAAACCTTTTCGACCAGCTCGGCGCTCTTGCTGCCGCCGCCGCCGTGGGCCAGAAGCACTTTATCCATAGGTCACCCAGGCGCTGCAGCTCCCCTCGGACGAAACCATGCACGGCCCCAAGGGGGAGTCGGGGCGGCAGCTTTTGTTGAACAACGGGCAGGCGGGGGGATCGATCAGGCCGCGCAGCACGTCGCCGCAGCGGCAGCCCCTCCGTGGGGAGGCGCTGTCCGCCTTGATGGTGAAGCGGCAGCGGGCATCCAGGGCGGCGAATGCCGGCTTGAGCTCGAGACCGCTTCCCGGGATCGTCCCCAAGCCGCGCCATTCGGCGTCCGTGGCGGCAAACACTTCGGACAGGATGGCGCGCGACTTATCGTTGCCGGTGTCGCGCACCACGCGCGGGTAGTTGTTCATGATCTTATATATACCTTTACTATGCATTTCGAGCAACAGCAGCAGCGACGAAATGATGTCCTCGGCCGTGAAGCCGCTGATCACCCCGGGCAGTTTGTAACCAGCCAGGAAATCGTAGGCCTGCCTGCCGATGATCGCCGAGACGTGTCCGGGCAGAAGAAAACCGGAAAGACGTATATCTCCCGCGATCAGAGCCTGCAAAGCCGGCGGCACCAGGCGCAGGGCGGTGAGCAGCGAGAAATTGTTGATCCCTTTTTCTATGGCCTTCATGGCCGCGGCGGCAATGGCCGGAGCCGTGGTCTCGAAGCCGACGGCGAGGAATACGGTTTCCCTGCCGGTGTCTACGGCGATTTTCAGGGCGTCAAGAGGGGAATAGACGGCGCGGATGTCGCTGCCGGCGGCACGCTCCTTTTCCAGCGCGGAGCGGCTGCCCGGGACGCGCAGCATGTCGCCGAAACTGGCTATTACCACGCCCTGCCGGGCGAGGGCGACAGCCTCGTCGATGAAGCTGTCCGGGGTGACGCAGACCGGGCAGCCGGGACCGGAAACGAGTTTCACCGTCCCGGGAAGCAGGCGCTGCACCCCGAAGCGGCGGATGGCCACGGTGTGGGTGCCGCAGACCTCCATGATCTTGGTCCCCGGCCGCGCCGGAAAGGCGCGCAGGCGTTCGGCCAGCTGGGAAAGACGCTTCGTCTCAGCCAAAGAACCGCCCCTCCTCGAAGATGGCCAGGGTCTCGCGCGCCTGCTTTCTTGTCAGCTTGGAGATGGCGAAACCGGCATGGATGATCACCCAGTCGCCCAATTTCACCTTGTCAAGCAGCATGATGCCGACTTCGCGGCGCAGCCCGGCGCTCTCGACGATCGCCATGTCGCCCTTTATCTGGATGACTTTCATGGGAACTGCCAGACACATGATTACAACTCCTTTCCGTATTGTATGGCGGCCAGGGCCGCCTGTCCCAGCGAAATGCCGCCGTCGTTGGCCGGGACCAGCCTGTGGCGCAGCACTTGAAAACCGTTTTTTTTCAGCAGATCGCTCGTCATTTTCAACAGCAGTATATTCTGGAATACGCCGCCGCTCAAGGCTGCTTTTTTTATTTTCGCTTCCCGGCCCAGGACGAGGGCCATGTCGAGCAGGGCGCTGGCCAGGGTCCAGTGGAACCTGTATGCCCTCTCGTTGCGGCAGTGTTTGTCGGCCAGCATGGCCTCGATCGCCAGGCGCAGGTCCAGGACGAGCAAGCCGTTCTCCCTCTCCAGGGCGTAGGGGTATTCCTTCTTTAACGGCTGCGACCGCTCGGCTTCGGCCTGCAGCAATGAGGGGAGCTCCCCTTCGTAGGAGTTGCGATCGCCGATGCCCAGCAGCGAAGCCACGCCGTCGAACAGCCGGCCGCAGCTCGTGGTCATGACGCCGCCCCGGCGCCGGGCGATGCTTTCCAAAACCTGTTCGCCCTTGCGGCCGAAGCGCCTGGCGAAGCGCCCGGCCTTTTTTTCCGCGCCGATGGCCAGCAGCAGGGAAAGGGCGGTGCGCCAGGGTTCGCGGGCAGCCGCGTCGCCGCCGGGGAGGAAGACCGGCAGGAGATGTCCGGCGCGCTTCAGACTGCGGAGGCTGCCCACGAAGAACTCGCTACCCCAGATCAGGCCATCGTCGCCGTAGCCGGTACCGTCGAGGGCGATGCCGATCGCTTCCCCGGTCTCGCCGTTCTCAACCAGCACCGATGCGACGTGGGCCCGGTGGTGCTGCACCTCGACGGCTTTCGCCCTGGGGAACGCCTCTGCCAGCAGGCGGTTGGGGTAGGCGGGGTGCCTGTCGACGACGACGATCCCGGGGCGCAGGGAGAAGAGCTTCATAAAATGGAGGGCGGCCCTTTTCTCCGCGGCCAGGGCCGTGCTGGATTCGGTGTCGCCGATGTGCGGGCCGACGAAGGCGCGCTCTCTGGCGAGCAGGCAGAAGGTGGTCTTGAGCATGGGGCCCAGGGCCAGCATTGTTTTTGTCGAGGAGAACGGCAGGGCGAGCGGCAGGGGGACGAAGCCGCGGCTGCGACGGATGAAGTATGGCTCCTTTTCGAACGCCATTATCACCGAGTCGTCGGCAAACGAGAGGATCGGCCGGTCGTGGCTCAGGATGGCGTCGCAGAGCTTCGGCAATTCTTTGGCCGCGTCGTCGAAGAGGATCGGCTCGTCGGCGATATTGGCGCTGGTCATCACCAGCGGCTCGTTCATTTTCCCGATCAGGACCTTGTGCAGCGGCGAGTAGGGGAGCATGAAGCCCAGACGGTTCTGCCCCGGCGCCGACAGGCGGAGCAGTTTGTCATTTGCTTTCGCCTTGAGCAGTACGATGGGGGCCTGGGGACTCTGCAGCAGTTCCTTTTCAGCAGTTGCAACGCGGCAGTGCCTTTGGATCATGGCCATGGTCGCCATCAGGGCGAAGGGCTTGTTCTCGCGCCCCTTGAAAACCCTGAGCCGTGCCAATGCTGTCGCGATCAACGCGCGACAGCAGAGGTGATAGCCGCCGATCCCCTTGACGGCCACGACTTTCCCCTTGTTCAGGAGCTTGACCGCCTCAGCCAGCGCATTTTCCTTTACGGCCTTCCCCTTGACCCGCAGCTGCAGGCGCGGCCCGCAGTTTGGGCAGGAGACGGGCTGGGCGTGGTAGCGCCGGTTGCCGGGGTCGGTATACTCGCGCCTGCATTCGGGGCACATGGTGAACTTCTTCATCGTGGTTCTGGGCCGGTCGTAGGGCAGCCCCTCGATGATGGTGAAGCGCGGGCCGCAGTCGGTGCAGTTGGTGAAGGGGTATTGATAGCGCCGGTCCCCGGGATCGTCCATCTCTTTCTTGCATGCCGGGCACAGGGCGATATCAGGAGAAACCATGACTTCTTTTTCCCCCTTGCCCTCGCTTTCCAGGATGGCGAATTCTTTGGAGTTCCGGACCGGTAGTTCCTCAAGCCGCAGTGTCTCGATT
>JAQUQF010000117.1 GCA_028749105.1 Acidobacteriota bacterium
CAGCCCCCCAGGCCCCGATCGTCCCTACCCCCGCCCGGCAGGTCCCCGAAAAACCCCTGGCGCCAAAGGCTCCCGCTGCTCCCGCCGTCCCCCGTGCCACCGAGCAGCCCAAGGCTGTCGAGCAGCAAAAATCGGCCCCTCCCCAGGCACGAACTGGGGCGCCGGTCGCCCCCCAGGCGCCCAGACCAGCCGCGCCGCCGGCGCCAAGGCCCGCCCAGCCCGCAGCGACCACGCCGAGGCCCGCATCGCCGCAGCCCCAAAGGATTTTCCGACCTTCCCCGCCGCAATACCGCCGGAACGGGCCTTCGCACGGACAGCGCCGGTCCGCCCCGCGCCCGGCCCAGCCGCCGAAGCCGGTTGAACCGCTCGTCCTGCCGGCCAAGATCCAGATCACCGATTTCTGCACCGTCAAGGAGCTGGCCGAGAAACTGACCATCAAGCTGAAGCAGCTGGAAGACAAGATCGCCCAGCTGAAGATGAACTACCAGGGCAACCAGATCATGGAGAGCAGCGACATCCAGGCGCTGTGCGCCGACCTGGGCGTGGAGCTCGAAATTCTCACCTTCGAGGAGTATGTATTCCAGGCCAATGTGGCCAGGAGCGGCGGCAAGCCGACCCCGCGCCCGCCGGTGGTGACGGTCATGGGCCACGTCGACCACGGCAAGACCACGCTGCTGGATACCCTGCGCAAGACCCGCGTGGCCGAGAAGGAGGCCGGCGGCATCACCCAGAAGATCGGCGCCTACAAGCTGCGCACCCCCGAGGGTTCGATCGTGTTCATCGACACGCCGGGGCACGAGGCCTTCACCAACCTGCGCGCCCGCGGCGCCAAGGTCACCGACCTGGTCATCCTCGTCGTGGCTGCCAATGACGGTGTGCAGCCGCAGACGGTCGAGGCCATCCGCCACGCCCAGGCGGCGGGGGTGCCGATGATCGTCGCCATCAACAAGATCGACATCGCCGGCGCCGACCTCGACCGGGTCAAGACCGACCTGAACAAGCAGGGCATCCTGGTCGAGGATTGGGGCGGCAAGACGGTTTCGGTCGAAATATCGGCCAAGATGAACCAGAACCTGGACCACCTGCTGGAAATGATCCAGCTCGTCGCCCAGATGCAGGAGCTGAAATCCTACACCCAGGTCCCGGCCCGGGGCACGATCATCGAATCGCGGCTCGACCCGCAGCTGGGTCCAATCGGCACGGTGCTCATCCAGCACGGCCAGCTCAAGAAAGGCGATTATTTCATCTGCGGCAACTCCCTGGGCAAGATCAAATCGATCTTCGATGACGGCGGCAACATGCTGAACTCCGCCCAGGTACCCGACCCCATCGAGATCATGGGCTTCGAGGCCTCCCCCCAGGCCGGCGACCTTTTCCAGGTCGTCGACGACCTGGACAAGGCCAAGAAGGTCATCGAGATGCGCCAGGTGACCCAGAAGGCCGCCAGGAACAAGGACTTCCTGGCCGAGAAGAAGGTCAGCCTGCAGAACCTGTTCCAGCTGGTCGAGGAGGACAAGGTCAAGTCCTTCCCGGTGATCGTCAAGACCGACAATTTCGGCAGCGCCGAGGTGCTGGAACAGGTCCTGGCCCGCCTCAGCAATGAGAAGCTGAAGATCGAGGTCATGCACAACGGGCTGGGCAACATCACCGAGGGCGACATCCTGCTGGCCACGACCGGCGGGGCGGTCATCCTCGGCTTCAATGTCAAGGCGCCGCAGAAGATCCTGGCCATGGCCAAGATGGAAAAAGTCGAGATCCGCCTCTACAGCGTGATCTATCACCTGGTCGAGGACATCGAGAAGGCCGTCAAGGGCAAGATCGGGCCGCAGTACCAGGAGACGCGCATCGGCGAAGTGGAGGTCCTGCAGAAATTCAAGATCTCCAACCTCGGCATCGTGGCCGGCTGCGTCGTCCGCGACGGCAAGGTCACGCGCAAGTCCAAGGTCAAGGTCATGCGCGGCAGCGACCTGGTCTTCGAGGGCGAGATCGAATCCCTGAAGCGCATCAAGGACGAGGTGTCCGAAGTGCGCGCCGGGACCGAGTGCGGCATCCGCATCCGCAATTTCAACGCCGTCGAGGCCGGGGACATCCTGGAAGTATATGAAACGTCCATCATCCCATGATGATCGGCTACTGACATGTCGTACCGCCTGGAGAAATTCGCCAGCACGCTGAAGCAGGCCCTGGGCGAGATCCTGGCCCGGGAAAGCCTGAACCCGGAACTGCAGCTGGCCACCATCATGCGCGTCGTGCCCGCCCCCGACCTGAAGCGGGCCGCCGTATTCATCGCCTGCCCCCCCGACCGCGCCGCCGGGGTGCTGGAGCAGCTCGAACGCTCGCGCGGCTTCATCAAGAAGCTGCTGGGGCGGAAAATGATCCTGCGCTACATGCCCGAGCTCGATTTTGCGCTGGACACGGCCCACGACCTCGAGCGCCGGCTGGCCCGGCAGGAGGAGGGGAAAGAGCATGAAGGCGCGGATCGCTGAGAAGATACGCTCCGCCCGCACCATCGCCGTCAGCTCCCACGTCCGCCCCGACGCCGACTCCATCGGCAGCGGCCTGGCCCTCTTCCTCATGCTGCGCCAGCTGGGCAAGGACCCCGCCTACATCAACGTCGACCGCGTCCCCTACCCGGTCAGCAAGCTGCCCGGCTGCGAGCGCATCCGCTGCGGGCAGATCCATCCGCAGCCCTTCGACCTGGTCGTCCTCATCGAGGGCAACAGCGAGGAGCGCACCGGGCAGAAGCGGCTGCAGGACTATTCCCGCGTCCATATCGACCACCATGTCTCCGGCGGCGACGACGGACCCGCCATCAGCTGGGTGGTCCCCGGCGCCGCCGCTGTGGGCGAGCTGATCTATGAGCTCGGGCTGGAGCTGGGCGTGGAGTTCACCCGCGACATCGCCTTCAATCTCTACGCCGCCATCGCCTCGGACACCGGCTCCTTCAAGTACTCCAACACCACCCCCGCCTCGCTGGCCATCGCCGCCGACCTGGCGCGGCGCGGCGGCTTCCCCCCCTTCGAGGTCAGCGACCTGCTGTTCAACTCCAACTCCCGGGAAAAAGTGCGCATGCTGACCCGGGTGCTTTCGACGCTGGAGACCGACCTGGACGGGCGCCTGGCCATGATCCACTTCCGGCGGGATTTCCTTGACCGGCTCAGCCTCAAGGACATCGAGACCGAGGACATCATCGCCATCGCCCGCTCCATCGACGGCGTGCAGGTGCTGCTGTTCTTCAAGGAGATCGAAGAGGACTACTTCCGCGTCTCCATCCGCTCGCGCGGCGGCGTCTTCGCCCGCCAGATTGCCCTGGCCTTCCACGGCGGCGGCCATCCCCACGCGGCCGGCTTTTTCTACCGCGGCAGCCTCGAGAGCGCCAAGAAGGAGATCTCGAGGCTGGTCGCCGCCCAGTTCCGATGATCCACGGCCTGATCGCCGTCGACAAGGAGAAGGGGATCAGTTCCCACGACGCGGTCGCCCGCGTCCGCCGCCTGCTGCATACGAAGAAAGCCGGCCATTTCGGCACCCTCGATCCCAACGCCACCGGGCTGCTGCTCATCGCCCTGGGCCAGGCCACGCGCTTCTTCGACTTCTACGTCAAGCAGGAGAAGCTGTATTCCGGGCTCATCCGTTTCGGCTACGCCACCAGCACCTACGACGCCGAGGGCAGCCCCCTGGGCGAGAAGCGCCCCTGCGACCTGGGGAGCATCGACCTGGAAGCCCTGCTGGCGGGATTCCGCGGCCCGCTGCTGCAGACGCCGCCGGCATTCTCGGCGAAAAAATTCAAGGGCAGGCCGCTCTACACCTATGCCCGCCGCCAGCAGCCGGTGAGCATCGCCCCGGTCGAGGTCCGCATCCACGAACTGACGGGCCGGGCGATCGCCGCCGACACCCTGGAGTTCCGCGCCCGGACGTCGTCGGGGACGTACATCCGCTCGCTGGCCCACGACCTCGGCCAGAAAGCCGGCTGCGGCGCCTTTCTCCTGGAGCTCAAGCGGGAGATGATCGGCGCCTTCAAGCTGGAGCAGGCCGTGACCCTGGAGCGGCTCGCCGAGCTGGAGGCGCAAGGGAATGCCCTGCAGGCGGTCATCCCCATCGAGCGGCTGCTGGAGGATTATCCCAAGATGATCGTCAACCCGGCAGGACGGCGCTGCGTCAGCAACGGCATGGCGCTGAAGGCTTCGGACGTGCTGAAGATCATCCCGGCGGCGAGCAACGACTTTTTCCGCATCTTCGACGATGAGGGCAAGCTGCTGGCCATCGCCGAAAAGGAGCCGCACGCCATGAACTTCCGCCCTTATTTGGTCATCCCGACCGACGATCCAGAGTAGGAAAGGTCAAAAGCACCAAATTTCAAATTCCAATGTCCCAAACAAAAACCTGTTGAATTCCATTTCTTCGTTTGGGTCATTTGGTCATTGGTGCTTGGTGCTTATTTGGAATTTGGTGCTTGGGATTTGGAATTTTCTCCCGCGCCGGCGGCAGCGGCGGTCGTGGTGACGCGGGTGGCGCGCCAGGTGCCGCTGATGACGTTGTCCGGAGTCTGGTAGCGCGCGCAGGTGCCGCTCATCGTATTCTCGTCGCTGAATTCGCCGTTGCCGTATTTATAGGTGACCTCGGGGAACAGCAGGTTGAAGTCGACCGTGCTGTCACCGTAGTCATAGGTGCCGACCCCGCCCTGCGTGTCGCTCACGGTGCCGCTGAACGGCGTGCCGCTGAAGGTGGCGACGACGGTAAAGGCGCTGCCGTCTTTGTAGCTCTCGCTCAAATTCCACGAGCCCACGACATTGTATTTCCTCGTGGCGCTGGCGTACAGCGTGAAATCCTCGCTCATGGTGATCGTGCCGCTGTTGGCCTCGACCGCGGTCCCGTCCAGCTTCACGCTCAGGTCGGTGTAGCCCTCGGCCAGCGCGTAGCTGTAGGGAACCTGGGTGCCTTTCGCATACATGTACGTGCCGGCGGCCGGCGTCCCGGTCACCCCGTCGTTCACCGTCACGGTCAGCTTGTACTGGATGTTTTCATCCGAATAGGCCTGCAGGGTGTGGTCGCCGCTGATGGTGAATGAACCGCTGGCGTCGACCGCGGCCCCGTCACGCAGCACCGTCAGCTTCTCGTAGCCGGCGTTCAGGGTGTAGGCATAGGTCTGCTTGTCGCCGACTTGCACCGTGTACGTGCCGGCGGCGGGGCTGCCGGAGACGCCGGTGGAGACGATCACGGTCAGCGTGCCGGTCACCTCGTCCGCCTTCTTGCAGGCATTGAACTGAAAGATCGCCGGCAGCAGGGCCGCGGCGAGGATCACGAGCGTTTTCTTTTTCATTCTGTTCTCCGGGAACTAGAGTTGGATGCCCAGGCCCAGGGCGGCGTGGAAGCCGCCCAGGTTGCTGCGGACACCGTCGATCTTGTCCGCGGCATACATGTAGCCCGCGGATATCTCCGCGAAAATGTTGCGGTAGAGGCCATAGGTGAAGGCCAGGCTGCCGCGCAGGCCCAGGCCCCGCTGGCGGGCCTCCACCGTGCGGATGATCTCATCCGTCTTCATGTCGCTGACCGCAGATTCGATGGCGTTGGCGATACTGCAGATTCCGATCTCGGCGCGCACCCCGAGCTCCTTGGGCTCGAAATAGCCGATGTAGAGGCCGCCGCCGCCGGCGAACACCCTCTTGCCCAGCGTGCGCTCAACGAGAGCGTCGGGCTCGAACGAGCTCTTCTTTTCCCAGCTTTTCCAGCTGTCGCGCAGGGGGAAATAACCGTGGCTGGCCCACAGGTATAGGTTCCCGGAAAAGGCGTAGGCGGCCTTCGCCTCGAAATAAACCTTGTTCCGGCTCTCCTGGGCCGTGAAGTTGTTTTGGGCCACGTTCAATCCGACGCCGTACAGGTTGAGGATCAACCGCCCGCGCTCAGCCGATAGTGAGCCCGCGAATATGAGAAAG
>JAQUQF010000004.1 GCA_028749105.1 Acidobacteriota bacterium
CAACTGGCCAACATCGAGAACCTGGACGCCCTGCTGGCTATCTTCCACCACCTGGCCCGTTCCATCGGCTCCACCTCGATGTTTCGAACTTCGCCCGGGAAGCCGGGGTCAGTTTCGCGACCGCCAAAAAATACCTTGGGACCCTGCTGCAATCCCAGCTCTGCTTCAAGCTCTACGGCTACCAGGGAGGCCCAGCCAAGCGCTTCGTGAAATCGGCCAAGACCTATTTCGCCGATACCGGCATCCTGCAAAGCCTTTCGGTTAAGCTCTCGGAGGGGCAGTGGCTGGAGAACTTCGTGCTCGCCGAGCTGGAGAAAAGGCGCAAGCTCGGCATGATCCCCTGCGAGCGGTTTCACTATTACAAAAGCGTCGGCGGACAGGAGATCGACCTGGTCTTCGAGATCGGTGACACAGTCTACGCCGCCGAGATCAAGTCCGCCACCCGGCCTGACGCCGGCGACCTGCGCAACCTCAAGGATTTCGCCAGGCAGCTCGGCCGTCCGTGCCAGACGCTTCTTTTCTACCGCGGCGACGAATACCGGATGGTGGATGGAGTGCAGTTGGTTCCGATTGTCGCCATCTATCGCTGCGGGGGGCTTCAGTAAAATTGCCCTTACTTTAAAATCGCGCCTATGGGGGTTTCCTCGGGCAGGATGGGGATGAATGGGCGGTTATTGGCATCGGAAGCAGCCAGGATCATCCCCTGGGAGAGTATGCCGCGCAGCTTGGCCGGCGTCAGGTTCTTGACGATGATGATCTTGCGTCCGACCAGGTCTTCGGTTTTATAGTATTGGGCAATGCCGGCGACCAATGTGCGCGTGTCCGTGCCGGTGTCGATCTGCAGCTTCAGCAGTTTGTCGGCCTTCTCCACCTTCTCGGCCGCCAGCACCCGGGCCACGACCATCTGCACCTTCTTGAAGTCTTCGATCGTGATCAACCCTGCCGGGTTCACTTGGGAAACGGTTTCCTCTGGGGTGACGTCTGCAACCCGGGCTGCGTCCCCTGGCGGGATCTCGCTGAAGAAGGCCTTGCTGTCCACGCGCGGGAACAGCTGCGTCCCCTGGCCGATGGCGAAGGTTTCAGGCAGGTTCTTCCAGCCGAGATCCTGGTCCGAAAACCGGAAAACGGTGCGCACCGTAGCGGCCGTCTCGGTCAGGATCGGCGAGAGCAGTGTGTTGACGCTCAGTATGGCGCGGCAAAGGGTCTTCAGCACCCCGGCGAGTCGCGGCCGGTTCGCCTCCTCCTTGGCCAGGTTCCACGGCTGGGCCTCGACGATATAGCGATTCAGGTAATTAATGTATTCAAATATGCTCTCCAGACCGCGGTTGAACTGGTACTGGTCGAAATTTTCCAGGACCGCCTTTTCCAGTTTGCCGTAACGCTCTTCGATCTCCTTTTCCTTTTCGGTGTAGGCGGCGACGCCCTGGAAGGAATTGGCGACGTATTTCTCGATCATGCCGGTCGTGCGCGATACCAGGTTGGCCCAATCGTTGGTCAGGTCGGTGTTGACGCGGCTGATGAATCCCTCGTGGGAAAAATTGCCGTCGGCGCCGATGGAGGCCTCGCGCATCAGGAAATAGCGGATGGCATCGGCACTGAAGTGCTTCAGCAGGATGTTGGGGTCGAGGACATTGCCGCTGGACTTGGACATCTTTTTCTCGTCCTTCAGCCACCAGCCGTGGATCAGCTCCTTTTTGGGCAGGGGCAGGCCGGCGGCCATCAGGAAGGCCGGCCAGTAAACGGCGTGGTACTTGAGGATATCCTTGGCCATGATGTGCAGGTCGGCCGGCCAATAGGCGGCGAAGCGCGCCCCCTCGTCCAGATAGTCAATGGCGGTGATATAGTTCGCCAGGGCGTCGAACCAGACATAGATCGTCTGCTGCGGGTCTCCCGGAACGGGAATCCCCCACTTGACGGTGGAGCGCGTGACGCTCAGGTCCCTCAGGCCCATCTTGACGAACGAGACCACCTCGTTCATCCGGGAGCGCGGGGTGACAAAGTCGGGATTCTCCTCATAGAACTTCAGCAGCCGGTCGCCGAAGGCCGACAGGCGAAAGAAATAGCACGTTTCGCTGACGCGGTTGTCGGTGGGCCGGCCGCAATCGGGGCAGGTCCGCTTGCCATCGGCCGATTCCTCGACGCTGTCGGGAATGAAATTCTCGCAGGAAATGCAATAGTGGCCGGCGTATTCGCCGAGGTAAATGTCTCCCTTTTTCATGACCGTGGAGAATATCTTCTGGACGCCCTTGACATGGATATCATCGGTGGTGCGGATGAAGGCATCGTACTTGATGTGCAGGGTTTCCCACAGCTTCTTGAAGTGCTCCACCATGGAGTCGGCAAGCTGCTGGGGGGTCAGCCCCTGCTTGGCGGCGCTGCGCTCGATCTTCTGGCCATGCTCGTCGGTCCCGGTCAGGAAAAGGACCCGGTAGCCCCGCAGGCGCTTGTAGCGCGTGATGACGTCGGCCAGGATGGTGGTATAGGCATGGCCGATGTGCGGGACATCGTTCACATAATAGATTGGGGTGGTCAGGTAAAATTTTTCCATGGGGCTCTCCTCTTGCCTGCCGGTAAAGGTTGAATTATAGCATAAGACAGCCGGTTGGGGAAAATGACGCTTGCCGGGCGGCGGCGGGGGTCAGAAGTTGATCTTCAGCGGTTTGGTGTCTTCCTTCTTTTCCTTTCCGGGCTTGGCGTCCGCTTGCGGGCCGACCGCCATTGTCCCATCGTCGCGGAGCGCTGCAGCCGCTTCGACCCTGGCCAGGGGGCGTTCTCCGCCGACGGCCAGGGCGTTGGCTTTTTTCCACATGTCGCTCAGTTTTTTTTCAAGAGCTTCGAGGACGGGGACATTTTCCTTCTCGATCTCCCTCTCGGCCTCGCGCACCATGGCGGCGATCTCGGCCTTCATTTCCGTCGGCAGACCGCTGTCCCGGTTCAGCTGGTTGAGCGAATAGATCTGGTTGATGACCTTGTTCTTCTTGTTGATCGTCTCCCTCTTTTTCAGGTCAAGCTCCGACAGCTTCTTGGCTTCCGCGCGCAGATTGTCCACTTCGTCCTTGCTCAACAGGCCCGATTGGGAAATCAGAATCTCTTTCTTGTTTTTGCTGGAGAGGTCCAGGGCCGAGACGTTCATGATGCCGTTGATGTTGATGCTGAACGTCACCTCGATGCGCGGCACCCCCCTGGGGGCGCGCTTGATGTCCAGCAGGGTGAACTTGCCGAGCGACTTGTTCTCCTCGGCGATCTCGCGCTCACCCTGGAATATCTCGATATCGACCTCAGCCTGGTTGTCCTCCACCGTGGAGAAGATCAGGCTGCGGCTGGTGGGGATGGTGGTGTTGGCGTTGATGATGCGGGTGAAGGCGCCGCCGAACGTCTTGACGCCCAGCGACAGGGGCGTGACGTCGAGCAGCAGGATGTCCTTGCTGTCGCCCTTGATGATCGCCCCCTGCGCCGCGGCCCCCATGGCCACGATCTCGTCGGGGTTGACCTTGCGGTTGGGCTCGCGCTTGAAAAACTCCTTCACCTTGTGCTGGACGTAGGGGATGCGCGTCGAGCCGCCGACCAGAAGGAACTCGTCGATGTCACTGATGTGCATGCTGGCGTTCTGCAGGCAGCGGGAGCAGATCTCCAGGGTCTGCTCGACGTCCTTCTTGATCAGGTTCTCGAATTCTGTCCGGCGCAGATACTTGATCAGGTGCACGGGGCCGTCCTCGGACTCGGCGATGAAGGGCAGGTTGATCTCGCACTCGTCGACCGCCGAAAGCTCGATCTTGGCGTTCTCCGCGGCCTCGCGGATGCGCTGCAGCGCCGCCTTGTCGCGGGACAGGTCGATGTGGTGCTCGTCGGCGAATTCCCGGGTCAGCTTCTGGGTCAGGGCGATGTCGAAGTTGTTGCCCCCCATATGGGTGTTGCCGGCCGTGGCCAGCACCTTGATGATGCCGTTCTGGACATCCAGAACCGAGATGTCGATGGTGCCGCCGCCGAAATCGTAGACGATGAGCTTGGTTTTTTTCTTCAGGTCGATGGAATACGCCAGCGAGGCCGCCGTGGGCTCGTTGATGATGCGCTTGACGTTGAGCCCGGCGATGCTGCCGGCGTCCTTGGTGGCCTGGCGCTGCGAGTCGTTGAAATAGGCGGGGACGGTGATGATCACGCTGTCGATGGGATCGCTCAGGTAGCGGTCGGCCGCGTCCCTGAGTTTGAGCAGGATCATCGCCGATATCTCCTCGGGGGAGTACACCTGGTTGTTGACCTCGATGCGCAGCAGGTCGTTGCCGTGCTTGACGATATGGAACGGGAACTCCTGCAGGTAGGGCTCGACCTCCGAGTAGCGCTTGCCCATCAGGGTCTTGACCGAGGAGATGGTGTTGAGCGGGTTGGTGATCATCTGGCTCTTGGCCGGCTGTCCGACCAGCCTCTCACCGGTGGAGGTGAAGGCGACGATCGATGGCAGCAGCCGGTGTCCTTCCGGCGTGAGGATGATCTCCGGAGTGGTCCCTTCCAGATAGGCGATGGCCGACTTGGTCGTGCCGAGGTCGATCCCTAAAATTTTCCCCATATCGCAGGTTTCTTACCATAGCGATTTTGAAAAGTCAATCAGGTTTTCCGCAATGGGCAGCCCTCTTGACGAAATATTTTTTTTACGTTATGATGCACGTCAATGCCGGGATAGCTCAGTAGGTAGAGCGGTAGACTGAAAATCTGCGCGTCCGTGGTTCGATCCCGCGTCCCGGCATTTTACTTGACTCCCTCCGGCCGATTTGCTACTATTTTTCGATGCAGACCTCGCTGTCATCGATTGTTTCCCGTTTCAAGAACAAGAGAATCCTCGTCTGGGGCGATCTGATCCTGGACCAGTACGTCTACACCTCGGCCGGGAGGGTATCGCGCGAAGCCCCGGTCCTGGTCACCGAATTCGAGAGGAACGAGTACCGCCTGGGCGGCGCGGGCAATGTGGTGATGAACCTGCGGACGCTGGGGGCGGAGCCGCTGCCCGTAGGCTTTGTGGGCAAGGATCCTTCGGGCGGAATCCTGCTGGACCTGCTGCGCGAGCAGGGGATTGCCACCACCCACCTGGTGGCCGCCGACGGCTTCCAGACGCCGCTGAAGAGCCGCATCCTGTCCGGGGGGGACAACACCAAGAAGCAGCAGATCCTGCGCATCGACACCCTGCCCCCGGGGCCGGCCGGCGAGCGGGCGCGGCTCAAGCTGATCAAATCGCTGTTCGCCGCGCTGGCGGGGAGCGACCTGCTGGTTCTCTCCGATTATCTGGCCCAGGCCGTCGTTCCCGGGCTTTTTCAATCCCTGAGGAACCGGTTCCCGGATAAGCGCTGCGTCCTCGATTCGCGCAACAATCTGCTGGGTTTTCCCGGCGTGACCCTGGCCACTCCCAATGAGCCTGAGATCAAGGGACTTTTCCCGGAAAGGAGATTTTTGGACGAGGGTGATTTTTTGGCCGCAGGGAGCGAGCTGCTGGAGCGGCTGGGCGCTTCAGGGGTCATCCTGAAAAGGGGCCACCGGGGAATGCTGGTCTTCGGCCGCGGTGAAAAGCCCGTCGCGCTGGATATATTCGGGACTTCGCAGATCGTGGACGTCACCGGCGCCGGCGATACCGTCCTGGCCGTGCTGGGCCTGTGCCTGGCCGGCGGGGCCTCACTGCTTGATTCGGCCCGCCTGGCCAACATCGCCGGCGGCATCGTGGTCATGCATGAAGGCGCCTACCCTGTCCGCCGCCGGGAACTGCAGGATGCCTTGCGGTAAATACTTTCCCCTGCATGAGCTGGCCGCGGTTGTCGCCCGGGAAAAGGCGCAGGGGAGGACGATCGTCCTGGCCAATGGCGGCTTTGACCTCATCCATGTCGGCCATGTCCGCTACCTGCAGCAGGCCAAGGCGCTGGGGGACCTCCTGGTCGTTGCCCTGAATTCCGATCGCTCGCTGCGGAGGCTGAAGGGGGCTGGCCGCGCGCTGATCGATGAAGACGGGAGGGTGCGGCTCATTGCCGCCATGGCCTGCGTCGATTACGTGACGCTTTTTGCCGAAGCGACGGTCGAGCGCGTGCTGCTGGCCCTCACCCCCCACTGCCACTGCAAGGGTTCCGACTATACGCTGGACTCCATCCCGGAGCGGGACGTCGTCCGCAGCTACGGCGGCCGGATGGCCATCGTCGGCGGCGACAAGGTCCGCTCCACGTCGCTGCTGATCCGCAGGATCAAGGAATTGTACGGCTAAATTGCAACGCATCGCCATCATCCGCCTCTCCTCGCTGGGAGATATTGTTCATGCCCTGCCGGCCTTTCAGGCGCTGCGCAAGGGATTTCCCGAGGCGAGGATCACGTGGATCGCCGAGCCGGCCGGAGCCGCGTTGTTGGGGAATTTTCCCGGCATCGACCAGGTCCTGGTTTTCGATCTGAAATCCCGCCCGGGACTGGCGGCCAAGGTCATGTACCTGGCCTGCTTCATCCGCCGCTGGCGCGGGCAATTCGACCTGTCACTCGACTTTCAGGGCCTGATTAAGTCAGCCCTGCTCGCTTTCCTTTTGGGGGGGGAGCGGCTGGGATTCTGCCGCCGGAACGCGCGCGAGTCGTCGGCCGCCCTCTTTTATTCCCGCCGCGCACCCTTTTTCCCCGAAGAGCGGCACGTGATCCACAAAAACCTCCACTTGCTTTCCCTGGCCGGGATCACGGCGGCCCCGCTGGAATACCCGCTGCGCGATTGGGCGCCATCGCCGCGGTTGGCCGGGATCCTGGAAAAAGAAGGCCTGGGCCGGGGAGGATGGATCATCCTCAATGTCGGCGGCGGCTGGCCCAGCAAGCTGCTGAGCGAGGCCCAGTGGCTGCAGATCGCCCGCGGCCTGGCGGGGGGCCGGCCGCTGGTGATGCTGTGGGGGAACGAAAAAGAAAAGGCCGCAGCCGAGGCGATCGCCCGGCAGAGCGGGGCGCGCCTCGCCCCCTTCATGGATTTTGGCGACCTCATCTTTTTCATCGCCCGCGCGCGGCTGGTCGTTTCCGGCGACACGCTGGCCCTGCATCTGGCCGATATGGTCCGTACCCCCGCTGTCGGGGTGTTCGGGCCGACATCCCCCGGGCGCAATGGCCCGCTGTTGCCAGCCAGCCTGGTCGTGCAGCGCCGGCTCGGCTGCAGCTGTTGTTATCGGCGCGAGTGTGATACAATGAATTGCCTGCGTGGCATCGCGATCGAAGATGTCATTGCGGCGGCAAAAAAGATCGATGCGCAGCGTGACCGAAACCCTTATTAAATACCGCTCCCTGGTCGGGATCATCACCCTGGTCGTCGTGCTGGTGCTGGCCACGCCAAGCGCCCGCTCGATCGTCATCGGCTTTTTTTTCATGATGGTCGGCATGTTTTTCCGCGCCTGGTCCTCCGGCTACATCAACAAGGACAAGGAGCTGGCCACCGAAGGTCCCTATTCCCTGACCCGCAACCCCCTTTATTTCGGCAACCTGCTCATCGGCACGGGCATCGCCGTGGCCAGCAACAACTGGACGGCAGCCCTGATCTGCGCCCTCTATTATTTCCCCTTTTTCACCTTTCTCATTGCCATCGAGAGGAAAAGGATGAAGCGGCGCTTCGGGGAGCGCTACGAGGAGTGGGCCCGGCAGGCCAACCTTTTTTTTCCAAAGATCAAGAAGGTCCGGAACTTCAATTTCAACATTTCGTACTACATGAGGAACCGGGAATACCGCGTCCTGTTCTACTCGCTGATCATCATCGCGGTCATGGTGGTCAAGTACCTGAGGAAGATCGGTTTTATTTAAATAAACCCGATTCGCATTGATTTTCACGGTTGATTTTGCTACCATGGGACCATGAACAAATACAGGGTGATCTTCGCAGCCAGCATGGTTTTGGTTGCGGTCATCGCTGTCCTCTGGCTGAATCATCCGGACGTCCCGCTCGCCTCCCCCGGCAGCCGCTCCATGCCGGGAACGGCCAGCTTTCAGGTCACCGCCATTTCCGAAAAAGGCAACGTGTGGCTGGATCGCGACGAGACCCGCCTGGTCGACATCAAGACCCTGAATTTCGTCTCCGAGACGCAAATGCATTCCGATGTCCAGACCGCCTGGGAGTTTCTCTTCGAGGGCTTCCTGTTCACGGCGCTGCCCGGGAGCGCCATCCGCTATACGCCCCAGACCCGGGAGCTGATCCTGGAAAGAGGGGAGTTCTATTGGGAGCGGAAGCTGTCCGGGCGCAAGGTTGAGGCGTCGCTGTTCAAGGGCGGCAACATCGTCGTGCTCTCCTCCTCAGGCCGATTGCGCCTGGGAGACGACTGGCTCGAGGCCTGGAATTATTCCGGCCAGCTTGACTTCGACCTCAACGGCAAGCTCTTTCACCTGGGCGCATTGCAGTACCTGAACACCCGTGCCGGCGGAAAGCTTTCCCCGGCGACGCTCTTCCCCCCCCCGCCTTTTGTTTCGCCCGAGGACAAGACCATTGCCCTGATCCGGCCCAACGACACGATCATCCAGTTCAAGTGGAAAAACGTCCAGGGGGCCAGGGAATATATCCTGAAGCTATACCCTTCCGCCCTGCGCGACAACCTGCTGCTGAGCAAGGTGGTGGCCGACAACGCCGTGACGCTGGACATCTTGCCGTTCATCGAGAACAGCGAGTTGTACTGGGAAGTGGCCGCCTTTGATGCGGCGCGGCGCATCGAGTCGGCACCGGCCCGGATGGGCGTCATCGTCATCAGCAGTTCACTGCTGAAAAGGGGGCAACAGCCCGAGCCGCCGCGCATCGAGGTCGACTCGCTCTCCGTCAGCGGCGAGATGGTGCTGATCAAGGGCGTTACCGACCCCTATACCCAGTTGTTCATTGACGGCTCCCCCGTCAAGCTGGACGGCGAGGGGCGGTTTATTCATACCATTTCCTACAAGAGCATCGGGAGCAAGGAGATCGTTTTCCGTGCCCTGGCCCCCTCGGGGCTGGAAGCGGTCTTAAAAAAGCAGGTAACCATTTTTGAGGAATAAAGAAAAAGAGTGGCCGGAATTTTCTGAAGGAGCATGAGCATGGGGCTGTTTACGAACGTATACAACTATTTTTCTTCCGATCTGGCGATCGATCTGGGCACGGCCAACACGCTGGTGTACATCAAAGGCAAGGGCATCGTCCTGCGCGAGCCTTCCATGGTGGTGGTGGATGACCGCAATGGCCGCATCCAGGCGGTGGGGCTCGAAGCCAAGGGCATGCTGGGCAAGACCCCGGCCAACATCCGCGCCATCCGGCCGATGAAAGACGGCGTGATCGCCGATTTTGACATCACCGAAAAGATGCTCCAGTATTTCATCAAGAAAACGCGATCCGGGAACCAGTTCCTGAAGCCGCGCATCGTGATCGGCATCCCTTCCGAGATCACCGAGGTGGAGCGGCGTGCCGTGCGCGATGCCGCCCTGCGCGCCCGGGCCAATGAGGTTTTTCTGATCGAGCAGGCCATGGCCGCCGCCATCGGCGCCGACCTGCCCATCACCGAGCCCGGCGGCAACATGATCGTCGATATCGGCGGCGGCACCACCGATGTCGCGGTCATCTCGCTTTCCGGGATCGTCATCGCCAAGTCGGTGCGCATCGCCAGCAACGAGATGGATGAGGCCATCATCCAGTACATCAAGAAGAAATACAACCTGTTGATCGGCGAACGAACGGCAGAGCAGATCAAGATCAAGATTGGCTCTGCCTATCCACTGGACGAGCCCCTGGAGATGGAGATCAAGGGGCGCGACCTGACCTACGGCATCCCCAAGACGCTCAATATCAACGACAGCGAGATCCGCGAAGCCCTGGAAGGGGTCGTGCAGACCATGATCGATGTCGTCCGCAACACCCTGGAGCGGACGCCGCCGGAGTTGGCGGCCGATATCGTCGACCGCGGCATCATCCTGTGCGGCGGCGGGGCGCTGCTCAAGAACCTGGACAAGCGCCTGCGCGAAGAGACATCGCTGCCCATTTTCATCGCTGACGACCCCTTGTCTTCCGTGGTCCTGGGGGCGGGAAAGGTCCTGGAAAATCTGCCGCTCCTGGAAAAGATCGGCAATGCGGTTTAATCCGGAGGCCCGGGGGCTCAGTGCAGAGAAAAAGTCGGCTGTCCTGGTCCTGATCCTTTTTGCCGACCTGCTCCTGATCTCCTCGCAGATCATGCTCAAGAACCGGAAATCGCTCCTGCAGTCCATGATCGCCAACATGGTCGCCCCCTTGCAGCTTGTGTTTCATACAACCGCTGATTCCATCGGCAAGGAGGTGGAACGCTATTTTTTCCTGCGCGGTGTCTATAAAAAGTACCAGGCACTCAAGAAAAACCAGGTGCAACTGCGCATCGAGAACTACGCGCTGAAACGGGAGCTGAACAGCGTGCAGGCGCTGGCCGCGGCGCGGAAAAAATTCGGCCGTTTCCTCCTGGTCTCTGTGATCTCCGTCGACGTCAACTTTCCCTATACCGCCCTGGTGATCGACAAGGGGCTGCGCGCCGGTCTGACGGAGAACAACGTCGTTCTGAACGGCGACGGCGAACTGGTTGGCAGGATCGTCCGGCCGCTGACCGCCTTCTCTGCCCAGGTGCGCCTGATCACCAGCCCCATCGGCGGCACGGGCGCCACCATCGAGAGCAACATGCTGGAGGGGCTGCTCAAGGGAGAGAACCGCGCCGAGTGCAGCTTCCAGTACCTCCTGGCCAACAAGCCGGTGCAGCTGGGCGACCGCGTGGTCACTTCCGGCACCGACATGATCTATCCCAATTTGCTGCCGATCGGCAGGGTGACGGCGATCGCCAAGGATTATCTGACCCAGGCGATCACCGTCCGGCCGTACTTCATCGACAAGCCGCTCAACAAGCTGGTGGTCCTGCTCCATGAATAAGCACTTCCGCACCATCCTGATCCTCCTGCTGGCTGCCGGCCAGCTCATGGTCTCGCGCTATTACCAGCCGCTGCGCTTCAACGTCGACCTGCTGTACCTGATCATCTTCTTGATCGCCATCCGCTCGAGCTTCCTGCCGTCGATCCTCAGCGCCGCCCTGATCGGCTTTTTTTCCGACTACCTCTCCGGCGGCGTCTTGGGCGTTTTCTCCTTCTCGCGCACCCTGGCCGCTTATTTCCTGAATGCCCTGTCCCATTTTCTGGATCTCAAAAAGAACATCTTCATCTTCCTGCTCATCCTGGTCTCCCTGTTCCTGTCCAACCTGATGGCCTTCGTCTTTCATGTCCTGATCTTCAAGATGAAGGTCACGGCCGGTCTGCTGCTGCTCCAGCCTCTGTCCACCGCCTTGATCGGCACGATCATCATGGGGACCAGGAAAGCCAAGTCCCTGCTGGATGTATCTTAGCAAGCGCAAGCTGACTCCCGATTTCGTCAAGAAAGCCGCCGTCGTATCGACCGTCTTTCTGGTCGTCGTCTTTGCCGCGATCTTCGCCGCCTTCTGGAGCATCCAGGTCGTGCAAAACGAGAAGTACAGGCAATTGGCCATCCGCAACATCACGCGCACGGTCGAACTGCGGGCACCGCGCGGCATGATCGTCGACCGTTCCGGGGCTGTGATCGCGGAGAACAAAATCAATTTCACCCTCTTCCTTGTGCGAGAAAACATGGAGGATCCGGAAAAGACCGTCACCAGGGCCAGTTTTTTCTCTGGGAAGCCCGTCGACGAGGTTCGCGACATCATTGCTAAATTCAAGAAATACGCCTCGTTCTACCGCATCCCCATCAAGAGCAATCTGCCACTTGGCACGGTCATCTTCATCCAGAGCCGGCAGGACGAGTTCCCCGAGTTCGAGATCGACATGGAGCCCAGCCGGACCTACCCGCAGGCCGAAGTGGCCGCCCATGTGCTGGGCCAGATCTCCGAGGTCAGCGAGGTGGAACTGGATGCCGGCCCGCCCGGCGCCTACAGCCTCGGCGATTTTATCGGCCGCAGCGGCATTGAGAAGCAGTACGAGACATTCCTCAAGGGGACGAAGGGGAGCCAGACCGTCATCAAGAACAGCGTGGAGAAGATCCAGGAAATCAGCGGCAGGGTCAATCCCGAGATTGGCGATACGGTTGTCCTCACCCTCGACCTCGGGCTGCAGAAGTACATTGAGGAACTCCTGGTCGGCGAGAGCGGCGCCGTTGGCGTCATGGACCTGAAAACGGGCGGCATTCTGGCCATGGTCAGCAGGCCCGCCTTCGATCCCGAGATCTTTGCGCGGGAAATGGAGCACGAAGAGTGGCTGGCGATCAGCAGTGACCCGGGCAAGCCCCTGCAGGACAAATTCCTGCAAGGCATCTATTCCCCGGGATCCGTTTTCAAGATCGTCATGGCCCTGGCCGGTCTGCAGGAAAAGGTCATCACCCCAAGCACGGCGGTCTCCTGCTCGGGCAGCCAGATGTTCTATGACCGCGTTTTTCATTGCTGGAACCTTGGCGGGCACGGGACGATGAGCCTGTTCTCGGCCCTGGAGAATTCCTGCAATATCTTTTTTTACAACCTGGGCAGGAAAATGGACATCGACACCATCTCCCGCTACGCGCGCCTGCTGGGCCTGGGAAGCGTCAGCGGCATCGACCTGCCCAATGAGAAGGCCGGGCTGGTCCCCAGCAGCGCCTGGAAGATGGAAACCTACCGCCAGCGCTGGTTTCCTGGCGAAACCATCTCGGTGGCCATCGGCCACGGCAGCCTGAATGTCACGCCGGCCCAGCTGCTGAAAATGATCGCCACCGTCGCCCTGCGCGGGCGCATGCCCCTGCCGCACGTGCTGCAGCGGATCGAGAAGCAGGGGAGGACCGTGCGCGAGTTTGCTCCCGAGTTCGTCCGCGTGCCCATCGCCGAGGAGAATTTCGAGCTGGTCATCGAGGGGCTGTTTCGGGTGGTCAATGGCGCGGGAACCGGCCGGGCGGCCCGTGTCGAGGGGCTGGACATCTGCGGCAAGACCGGCACCGGCCAGATCATCGCCAAGGACAATCCACGCTACAAACTGCTGACCCGCGACAAGAAATTCATGCCCAACTCCTGGTTCGTTTCTTTCGCTCCCCGGAACAATCCGCGCCTGGCCGTGGTGGTCCTGGTGGAGAATGGCGGCGATGCCGGGGCGATCGCCGCCCCCCTGGCGGGCCAGATCTACAGGAAATATTTTGAAAATGAAGGACTACGTTAGATTTTTTGACAAGTTCACCTTCGCCTTGCTGCTGCTGCTGGTGCTGGCCGGGATCTTCCTGATCTACAGTGCCGGCCACTCCACCCAGGAAACGAACCACCTGAAACAGGCGGCGTGGCTGGGCGTTTCCCTGCTGGCGTTTTTCGTCGTCTTCTCGCTGAAGCTCGATTCCATCTTTCGCAAGTCATTCGCTGTCTATATCGTGCTGCTGGTCATTCTGGCACTGCAGCTCGTCGTCGGCGGAACCGTCGCCCGGACCAAAAGCTGGTTCCGCCTCTGGGGGATCGGCTTCCAGTTCTCGGAATTCGTCAAAGTGCCGCTGGCCCTTTACTTGGCCAGACTCCTGACCCAGTTCGAAATGATCGACGGCAAGGTGTTCATGAAGCTGCTGGCGGTCATCCTCGTCCCCGTCATCCTGATCGTCCTCCAGCCCGACATGGGGGTCTCATTCATCCTCTGCTCGTTCATCCCAATGGTCATCCTGCTGAAAAAGGTGCGACCCGCCGTCCTGGCCGTCTCGCTCCTGCTGGTGGTTCTGGGCGGGTTCGCCGGCTGGCACTCGGTCCTGAAGCCCTATCAGAAGGACCGCATCGTCTCCTTCCTGAACCCCTCGGAGTACAAAGCCTCCACCGGCTACCACGTCATCCAGTCCAGGATCGCCATCGGCTCTGGGGGGCTGAACGGCAAGGGCTATTTGCAAGGCTCCCAGTCCCGCTACCAGTTCCTGCCTGCCCGGCACACCGATTTCATCGTCTCGGTCATCGGCGAGGAGTTCGGATTCGTTTTCATCAGCGCCCTGTTCTTCGTGTTCTTCCTGATCTTTTACCGCCAGTTCCACTTTAATTTCCAGAATGACGAGGAATTCTATTTTGTCTACCTGTTCAACGGGCTGATTGTGTTCCAGTTCCTGGTCAATGTCCTGATGGCCATCGGTTTTTTCCCGGTCCTGGGGGTCTCCCTGCCCTTTGTCTCCTACGGCGGGTCGTCGCTGCTGTCGTTCTTCATCGGCGAAGCCATTATCTTCCGCGTCAAGATCAACAACTACCTGGCATGAACACGAGCGAATTCCTTGGACTCCTGAAGAACCCCCAGGCATATGTCGGGAGCGAGATCAACTCCTGTCGTCGCGGATTCAACCGGGACGACGTCAACATCTGCCTGGTCTTTCCCGACACCTACGCCATCGGCATGAGCCACGCCGGCCTGAAGATCCTCTACCACCTGCTCAACGGCATGGAGGGCGTGCATGCCCAGAGGGCTTTCCTGCCCGACCCGGAAAACATCCCGCTTTTCCGCCAGCATGGCATGCCCCTCTTTTCACTGGAGACGCGGACCGCATTGAAGGATTTTGACCTGGTCGGGTTCTCGCTGATGAGCGAGCTGAATCATACCAACGTGCTGCTGGCCCTGGAGATGAGCGGGCTGCCGCTGCTTGCCGCGCAGCGCCGGGAGGGCGACCCCTTCATTGCCGCTGGCGGCATCGCCGTGGCCAATCCCGAACCCCTGCGCGCCGTCATCGACCTGTTCGCCTTCGGGGACGGCGAGGGGCTTTTCCCCGACCTGGTCGCCGTGCTGAAGAGAGTGCGGCGGGAGAAGCCGGGCCGGGCGGGCGCCTTGAAGGAATTCGACCGCGTCGAGGGGGTCTACGTGCCCGCCTTCTACCCACTGGAGCAAAAAGGCGCCTTCCTCGTCCCCAACCTGGGCGAAAAGAAGATCCGCAAGCGCGTCTGCCCCGACCTGGACAAGCTGCGGGCCGAACCGGCGGAGATCGTGCCCATCTGCGACGTGGTCTTCAACCGGCTGAACGTGGAGATCGCCCGCGGCTGCCCGCAGAACTGCCGCTTTTGCCAGGCCAAGTCCTATTACGCCCCGTTCCGCGTCCGCTCCCCCGTGTCGACCCTGGAATTCATCAAAAGCTCCCTGGCCGCCACGGGCTATGAATCGTTCTCCCTGGCATCGTTGAGCTCGGGCGACTATCCGGGCCTGCCCGAGCTGCTGCGCCGCATCCCCGCCGCCATCCAGCCCGACATTTCCTTCTCCGTTCCTTCGCTGCGTCCCTCGACGCTGAGCGAGGAGCTGCTGGCCACCCTGGCCATGTTCCGCAAGACGGGGATCACCATCGTTCCCGAGGCCGGCAGCGAGCGCCTGCGCCGTTCCATCAACAAGAACGTGACCGACGCCGAGATCTTCCAGGCCCTGGACCTGGCCTGGAAGCACGGTTGGCAGAAGGCCAAGATGTATTTCATGCTCGGCCTGCCGGGGGAGACCGGGGAAGATGTCGAGGCGATCGCCCTGCTGCTGGAGAAGATCCTGGCCGCGGCCCGCGGTCGGCGGTTGCGGACCACGATCCATGCCTCGTTCTCCTCGTTCGTCCCCAAGGCGCACACGCCGCTGCAGTGGGCCGCCCGGGCCTCCATCGCCGAGGTGGAGGAGAAAATGGCATTTCTGCGCGCGCGGCTGCGGCGTCACAAGAACCTCGACCTGGATTTCCACTCGCCGGGGCGGAGTCTGATCGAGACCATCCTGGCGCGCGGCGATGCCCGCGTCGGCGACCTGCTTCTGGAGGTCTTCCGGCGCGGCGAGGTCTTCACCGCCTGGGATGCCCATTTTCACTTGCCGGTCTGGGAGGAAGCCTTCCACCTGCTGGAGGGCGCCGATTTCCTTTCCGAATTGCCGCTGGATACGGAGCTCCCCTGGAGCTTCATCCAGCTGAATTTTTATGAGAACTATCTGGCCGAAGAATACCGGCGCAGCCGCAGCGGCGAGGCGACCGCGCCTTGCAGCGGCAGGGATTGCGCTTCGTGCGCCGGCTGCGCCTTCGGCCAGCGGCCGCCGACCCCGGTCATATGGGGCGGCGAGGCGGGCCCGGCGGCGAGACCCCCGGATGCCTATCGCCGCCTGCGCCTGGTTTACGAAAAGAAAGGCGACCTGCGCTACCTGTCGCATCTGGCGATGATGCAGTACCTGGAGCGCGCCTTGCGCAAGTCGGGGCTGCTATTCAAGTATAGCGAGGGATTTCATCCGCGCATCAGGATGGCCGCCCTGCCGCCGCTGCCGGTCGGCGCGGAAGGGCTGGGGGAGGTGATCGAGGTCCAGGCGGCCGGCGACCGCACCGCCGAAGAAATGCTGGCCACGCTGAACCGGGCCCTCCCCGGATTCAGGTTCCTGGAAGCCGCCTATGTTGAGGGCACGAGATCATTCCACAAGTCGCTGCGCTCGGTCGCCTTTCATTTTTCCTGGCCCCCGCAGCAAGGACCGCGTCACAGCGCGGCGGCACAGCCTTCAGGGCCGGCACCTGCCCCGTGCCGGGAAGAGATTGAGGCGCTGCTCGCTGCCAACGACCGCTGCCGCTTTTCAGAGGAGGGACTCGAGCTGGAGATGGATTTCGCCCATCAGGGCCAGGAGCGCTTCGCCCGCATTTACAAGCTCTTGGATCCGGAAAGACAATGGACGGGGCGCCTGAGCCGCACGGGAGTCGACTTTGCCAACGAGGATTGAGATCACCTCCCGCTCCAATCCCCGGTTGAAGCAACTGCTGGCCGGGAGAGATACTCGTTTCTTCTTCGCGGGTGAAAAGCTGGTCCGCGACATCCTGGCCCGCGGAGTTGCGGTGGACGTGCTGATCGTCGACGCCGCCCTGGAAAAAGAGCGTGCCGGTGACCCGGCCCTTGTCCGCGAACTGTGGCTGGTCAGTTCGCCGGTCCTGGAAAAAGTGTCCGGCCTGAAGACCCCGCCGCCGCTGGTCGCTGTCATCGACCTGCCGCCGCAGGAGATCGATTTCTCCAGCCAGCGGCTCACTGTGGGGCTGGTCGATGTCCAGGACCCCGGCAACCTGGGGACGGTATTCCGCTGCGCGTCCGCATTCGGAATCCCGGCACTGGCCCTGGCCGGCGCCTGCGCCCGCCCCAACAACCCCAAGGTCGTCCGCGCCGCCCAGACCGCCATTCTCGATGTCCCTTTCCAGTTTTTTCCCGACGTGGATGAATTGGTCGCCGCCGCTGATAACCGCGGGGCCCATATCTACGTGACCGGTTCGCACGCCGTCGCAAAACAGCTTGACCCGGAGAAGATGGAATTCCCTTGCCTGGTGCTTTTCGGAAACGAAGGCCAGGGCTTGGACCAGCGATTATTGCAGCGCTTCCCCCAGGTCCGCTTGCAGCAGAAAGAGGGCATCGATTCGCTCAATGTCGGCGTCAGCTCCTGCATCCTGATGCATGAGCTGATGCGTCTGCACGGGCTATGAAAAAAAAATTGCTGCTCCATGTCTGCTGCGGCCCCTGCTCGCCCCACGTCCTGCAGCAGCTGCGGGCCGACTTCGCTGTCGGCGGCTACTTTTACAATCCCAACATCCAGCCCTTCCGCGAGTACGAATTTCGGCGCCAGGAGGTGGCGCGGCTGGCGGAGATGCTTGACTGGCCGATGGCCTTCGGCCCTTATGACATGAGGGAATGGTTCGCTGCCGTGCGCGGTTTCGAGCGCGAGCCCGAGCGCGGCAGGCGCTGCCCGCTCTGCTTCCGCTATCGGCTGGAGCAAACGTTCCGTCATGCCCGCGAGCAGGGCTTCGACGTGGTCGCCTCCACCCTGTCGATCAGCCCGTACAAAGTAACCGCCCAGATCAACGAGCAAGGGGCGCTCCTGGCCAAAAAATATGGCATCGCCTTTCTGGCGGAGAATTTCAAGAGGAACGACGGCTACGGCGCCGCGCGCCGGCAGGCCGCTGTCCTGGGGATCAAGCACCAGGATTATTGCGGCTGCGTTTTTTCCAAGGCGGAAAAGCTGCTGCGCCTGCGAAAATGACGCTGGGTGCAGGATTTGCCGGTCTCAGCGGTTTGCAATCATGAAGGCTATGTGGTAAATTAAGGTCCTGATGAACAAAAAAGTGGAGCTGGCCGGAAAGGCCGCCGGAATTGCCTTGGGATACTCCCTCGTGTTCTTCCTGGCGGTGTTTTTCACCGTCAGCCTGCTGGTCAAGGGCGACGAGATCAGCGCTCCCGACCTGACCGGCATGCCGCTCCAGAAGGCATATGCCGTTGCCGCCAAGAAAGGGATCTTCCTGAAGAAGGTCACCGGTGATTTCGGCGGCACCTACGCCCCCAACACCGTGGTCAGCCAATTCCCCGCGCCCGAGACCAGGGTCAAGGAAAAAGCGGTCGTCAAGATTTTCGTCGCCTCGGAGGTCGGGCAGACGATCGTCCCCCGGCTGGTCACGCTGAGCCAGAAGGAAAGTGAAACGCTGCTGAAGAAGAGCCGGCTGAAAAAAGGCCATGCCGCCTTCATCACCGCTACCGACATCATGCCCGACAGCGTCATCAGCCAGTCGCTGCCGGCCGGCAGCCGCGTGGCCGAGGGCTCGGCCGTCGACCTGCTCATCTCCAAGGGTGGCGAAGGCTCCTCGTTCATCATGCCCGACCTGATCGGCAAGGAAGCGGTCAAGGTCCTGGTGTTCTTCGAGGGCCGGGGGTTGAAAATTTCGAAAATTGAGGAGGTCCCCTATTTCGGACTGAAGCCGGGGATCATCCTCAAGCAGTTCCCCTCCCCGGGTTTCGAGATCAGCGCCAGGAACCTGATCGGCATCCAGGTCAGCAAATGAACCCGCTATTCCCCTCCATCCTGTCAACGAATTTCTTCAACCTGGAAGCCAAGCTGCGCTCCTTCTCGGAAAACGGCATCGACTTCCTCCACCTGGACGTCATGGACGGCCATTTCGTCGACCAGATCTCTTTCGGGCCCTCGCTGGCGCGGGCCATCCGGGAGAAATTCACTTTCCGCCTGGATGCCCACCTGATGGTCAGCAACCCGGAGAAGGCGGTACCGCATTTCATCAAGGCCGGCGCCGACTGGATCTCGTTCCATATCGAGGCGGCGGGTGATGCGGCTGGATTGCTGCGCCTGATCCGCGACAACGGCCGCAGCGCCGGCCTGGTCCTCAATCCAGACACTCCTGTGGATAGGATAAGGCCCTTCCTGGCCGAGGCCGATTACGTCCTGCTCATGAGCGTCTTCCCGGGCTATGGCGGACAATCCTTCATTCCCGCCACCCTGGAGCGGGTGGCGCAGCTGAAGAAAGAGATCATGGACTTGGGCAGCCGTTGCCGGCTGCAGGTGGACGGCGGCGTCACTCCCGACAATGCCGCTCTCTTGATGGAAGCGGGTGCCGACCTGTTCGTGGTCGGAACCTCATTATTCAACGCCGATGACATCGCTGTCAGGATCAAACAGTTTTCTAATCAATTGCAATGGAGCCGAGAATGAAAAAAATCGCCTTGATCCTCGTGCTGCTGGTCGCCTGGACCGGCTGCCGTTCGCACAAGACCGTCACCATCGATCCGGCCGACAAGGGCTCAGACAAAAAAATGTACGAGAACGCCATGCGATACATGACCAAGGACCCGGAAAAAGCCCGCCTGCTCTTCAAGGAGGTCGGGCAGCTGTATCCCGATTCCATCTACGCCAACAAGTCCAAGCTGGGCATCGGCGAATCCTATTTCAAGGAGCGCGACTCGGCGTCCCTGATCATGGCCGCCGCCGAATACCAGGAATACGTCAATCTGTATCCGTATTCACCCGATGCGGTCTATGCCAAGTACCAGATCGGCATGTGCTATTACAAGCAGGTGCGCAAGCCCGAGCGGGACCAGACCAACACCTTCGCCGCCATCAAGGCCTTTGAGGGGGTGATCCAGCAGTATCCCGGCACGCCCGAGGCCGAAGAAGCCAGGAAAAAAATAGATGAGTGCCGCCAGAACCTAGCCAAGCATTATTTCCAGATCGGCTACTACAATTTCCTCATGAAATCCTACGACGGGGCCATCGCCCGCTTCAAGCAGATCATGGATGAGTATCCCGACTTCACGGCCAACGACAAGCTCCTCTACTACACCGGCAAGACCTACATGGCCATGACAGACTACGATTCCGCCCTTTCGTTCTTCCAGCGGGTGATCGGCAGTCATGCCAAGTCCAAGTATGCCGGAAAGGCCAAGCGCCAGATGGAAAAGACCAACCGCCTGGCAGCCGAGGAAAAGAAGGCCGCGACCGTTGCTAAAAAATAGTGCCGACCTTCCCGAGCGTCCGGGCATCTATATTTTCAGGTCCGCGGCAGGAAAAGCCCTTTATGTCGGCAAGGCCGTCAACCTAAGAAGGCGCGTCGCCCACTATTTCCAGAAAAAGGACGACCCGCTTATCCGCAGCCTCCTGGAGCGATCGGCGACTCTGGAGACCATCGTTACCGAAGCCGAAGCCGATGCCCTGCTGCTGGAAAGCAACCTGGTACACAGCTACCTGCCCCCCTTCAACATCCGGCTCAAGGACGACAAGAGCTTCCCGTTCATTGAGATCACGCTGGCCGACGATTTCCCCGGCATTTATTTTTCACGGCACATTTCCCCGGGCAGCTTCATTGTCGGCCCCCTGGTCAATGCCGGGAAGGCCAGGAGCCTCATCGACACGGTCACCCGGCTTTTCCGGCTGCGTACCTGCGGCGCTGCCCTGTTCAGGAAGGGAATTCCCTGCCTCTATTTCCATATCGAGCGCTGTTCCGCGCCCTGCGCCGGCCGGGTCGAACGTTCACGCTACTGCGGTCAGGTCGCCGATGCCGTCGATTTTCTCAAGGGCAGGAAGGGAAAACTCCTGGCCAGGCTGAAGGGACGCATGCGATCCCTGGCGCGGCGTCAGGATTTCGAAAGGGCGCAGAAGGCCAAGGAGGACCTGGAGCTGATGGATGGCTTTTCCCTGAGGTCCTGCATCAGCGCCCGCGGGCGCATCGACAGCGACGTGATCGTCTCCTGCCTGCTGGGACGGGAAGCGTTCTTCGTCCATCTCGCCCTGAGCGGCGGCCGGGTGAGCAAGAACGGTTTCTTTCATCTGCAGACCCTGCGCGACTCGGAGGATGAAGCTCTGCGGGAATTTCTCATCGATTTCTATCGTCTCCGGCCCCTCCCCGGGGAGATTCTCGTGTCGATGCTTCCGGCTCAGGCTAAAGAGCTAGCCGACTTTTTTTCCAAGCGTGCGGAGCGACGCGTGCGCATGCGCGTCCCGCAGCGCGGCAAGAAGAAGAACGTCCTGGACCTGGCCATGCGCAACCTGGCCTTCTTCGTGCAAAAAAGCGATTTTCGCGTCCTGGGCGAGGAGATCCAGAAGATGCTGCGCTTGCGGCATTTTCCCGCCCAAATCGAAGGGTTCGACATCTCGCACCTGGGCGAAATGAATCGCGTGGGCGCCCAGGTCGTCTTCAAGAACGGCAGGCCGGAAAAGCGGCTGTACCGCAGCTACATCATCCGCGCCGCCGCCCCCGGCGATACCGAGGCCCTGAAAGAGGTGCTGAACCGGCGCTTTCGCCGCGAACCTTCCCCGCCCGACCTGTTGCTCATCGATGGCGGCCTGCCCCAGCTCGGAGTAGCCCGCCAGGTCAAGGCCGACCTGGGGCTGTCCTGTGACCTGCTGGCGCTGGCCAAAG
Source organism: Acidobacteriota bacterium (assembly GCA_028749105.1). GTDB lineage: Bacteria > Acidobacteriota > Aminicenantia > UBA2199 > UBA2199 > UBA2199. The sequence continues at coordinate 21,599 of JAQUQF010000004.1, forward strand.
GCGAGGAGCGTATCTTCCTGGAGGACGGCACATCCCTGGTGCCGCCGGGCGGCTCACTGCTGCGGCACCTGCTGCAGAACATCCGCGACGAGGTTCATCGCCGCGCCGTCACACATCATCGCCGGCGCCGAGAGATGTTACCGAGTTGAAATAGGCGCCGCGACGTGACCGGCCGCAAGCGCCGGGAGAAACTCCCCCGTTGACAAAAGCGGCGCTGCTATCTATAATGCATCCTCAGGTCCGGGCCGGAGTGGCGGAATTGGCAGACGCATCAGACTCAAAATCTGACGAGGATTATCCCTCGTAAGGGTTCGATTCCCTTCTCCGGCATTTTTCGTTTTTATTGGAATCAAGTGGTAGTGGTAGTGATAGTGATAGTGTTAGCAGAGCCACGTCGCTGAACTCCAATGAGCTCTTCAGAAAAAAATCAGTCAAAACCATAAATTGGCAGTCATTCTGAAAGGTCGCTTCCATGCGCTCACAAGCACTACCACTATCACTAACACTTTTTTATCGAGTGCTGTCTTCTCAGTCCAAATTGCGCTGCTCCACGATTCCCTTGTCCCGATAGAAAACAGAGAGAATGGTATAGGGGATGTTCTTGTCGCCCACCATGGCGCTGACCGTGCTCTGGGCGACATGCAGCAGCTCGTAGTTGGGCGTCAGCCACTCGTTGATCTTCTTTTCCAGTTCGGCCCCCTGGCCGGTGAACATCTTGTATTTCATGAAACACCCCCCTCTTGTTCTTTCCTGGATTATAGCACAGCGGGAACGATCAGGAAATGATCGTGAGCGCCCGCGGCACCGAGGCGAACTCGAGACTGCGGAATGGCCGTGGCTGCCAGCCCTGGTTCAGGATCTCGCCGTCGATCTGCACCGTGAACGGCTTGTCAGCGCGAACCAGGAAGCGCGGCGCCTGCAGGACGATGGCCTCTTTCTTTTCGGCATAGACGGCGGGCGGCGTCAGCAGGGCGAGGTAGGCCAGGCGCGAAAACGAGCATTTCCTGATCAGGAAGGCGTCGAGCAGGCCGTCGTCGGTGCGCGCCTTGGGCAGGGCCTTGCGGCCTGCGGCATAGTAGCGGATGTTGTTGAAGACGGCCAGCATGAACTCGCCGCTGACGCGGCCGTTCTCGTGCTCCACCTCCAGCCGGATCGGCACTTCGTCCGAGCGGCAGGCCTGCCAGCCCCCGCGGATGCCCGAAAGGGTCTGGTATTTGCCC